>JAVEWI010000058.1:0-8129 GCA_034004625.1 Bdellovibrionales bacterium | reverse complement strand
GTTTTCCCCCCAGCGCCGAAGAAATCGCCCTGCATCAAAAATTCATCGAAAAAGTGAAAGATAATCTGTGGGCGCCAGCTGAAGAAAAAACAGCTGAAAAAAACAGCTGAAAACCCGCATCAACAATACACAAAAAATCCGCCCGTGACAGGGCGGTTTTTTTGTTTTGGCAAAGGGCGCTTAGTTCGCGGCCGCTTTTTGCTGTTCTGCCTGCAAACGTTTTACTTCGTTCACATAGATGGTTTCAAAGCTGATGGGGGTCAGGTACAGCGGCGGGTATCCGCCTTTGGACGTCAGGCTGGCCACGATTTCACGCACGAAGGGGAAAAGCAGCTTGGGCACTTCCACCATCACCACAGGCTGGTGGTTTTCTTTGGGGATGTTTTGCAAAACAGCCAGCGCGCCATAGGCGAGGTCGATGACAAAGCAAACCTTGCCGTCGTCTTTTTTCTTGGCTTCGATGCGGAAATGCACGCTGCATTCATAGGCATCTTCGCGCACCTGGTTGTGGCGCAGGGAGATTTGCACATTGGTATCGGGCTGGGGCCAGCCGCTGACCAGGCTTTCGGGCGCGTTGGGGTTTTCGAAAGACAGGTCTTTGATGAACTGCGTAACAATCTGAATGCCGGGTGCGGCGGTGCCGGTCTGGGGGGTCTGGGGGGCGTCAGCCATGGCGGATATCCTTCACGTTAGGGGAGACAAAAAGCGCAAAAAATGCGCGATTTCATAAAATATAGGTGTCAGGGGTAGCATTCCGCTGTGCAGGGTGCAAGCGCGAATCCCTTTTCATAAGGCTTATTCAGGTGTTTTGCGAAGATGTGCCATGGTTTGCATGTCCGCGGCTGTCCTGCGCCTGTATGCGTGCGGCATCCTGCGCGGCGGGATCAACTTCGGTATATTCGGCGTCAATCACAGTGCTGGTGTTTTCTGCGGTGCTGCCGTGGCGGGTGGTTTGCGTAAAACGCGCATGGCGGCGGATAAACCCGTCCGGCTTGTTTTGAATCTGGCGGAACAGCAACCGGCGCAGCTGTGGCACCAAAAGCGGCAGCGCCAGAAAATCGCTGACAAATCCCGGAAAGATCAGCAAAAGCCCCGCCAGCAAAAGACAAACGGCGTCAAACATGCCCTCGATCATAAATAAATCATCATCCGCGGTTTGCACGCGTGACCATACGCCGCCTTGCCCGCGCAAAACCGAAAAGCCGAGCATGACACTGCCAATCAGCCAGAGCATGGTCATACCAAGCCCGATGGCGCCGCCAATCACCACAAATCCGGCGATTTCAAGCAGGGGCAGGGCAATAAACAAAAGAAGAAAGATATTCATTTCAGCGACTTGTTGTTATTATAGGGTTTGCAGGGCTTGCGCTTCCGGTGCTGCCAGACTATGTCTAGGAACTGAAATCTTGCACCGGGGTGTTATCTCGCCTCTGACGCTGGATAGCTGTACTCTTATAATATAGACTGCCTGCGTGCAAGAACCAACAGGGGATGCGGCGGGCGCTTTTGCGGCCTGCATGTCCGCACAGCTTGTTCAAAACCGAAACACACAAACAGGGATATTGCCGACGTGTATATCGACATTCTCATTTTTGCGCTGGTTGCGGCCTTTTTGATTTACCGCCTGAATTCGGTTCTGGGCACGCGCCATGGCGAAGAACGCGAACGGAAAAATCCCTTTGACCCTGCACAGGCTGAAAAGCCCGCGGCCGATAACCGTGATGGCGCGGTGATTGACGGCACGGCTTTGCATGAAAACGAAAACGTCGTGCCGCTGGCCGGCGCCGACCGCCATATCGATGCCAGTCTTAATCAGGATGGCCGCATTGAAACAGGCCTGCGCGATATTGCGCAGGCAGACAGCTATTTCGAAATCAACACGTTTATGCAGGGCGCGCGCGGCGCGTTTGAAATGATTGTGCTGGCCTATAGCCGCGGCGATCTGGATACGTTGCAACCCTTGCTCAGCCCCAAATTGTTTGGCGATTTTTCGGCGGGTATCAAATCACGTCTGGCGCAGGGACATACCAACGAAGTTACCATTCACCGCATTACATCCGCCCGCATCGTCGAGGCGCATCTGGGCGGCACCATGGCCTATGTCACGGTCGATTTCGATGTAGAGGAAACATCCGTCACCCGCGATGCCAGCGGCAATATTGTGGACGGCAGCCCGGATAAAATTTTCAGTGTCGAAGACATCTGGACTTTCACCCGTGACGTGCGCGCAGCAGACCCGAACTGGACGCTGATCGAAACCCGCGCCGCGCAAAAATAAACACAGAAAATAAAGATGCAGAAAAATATGCTTTGCCCCCGCGCCCTGCGCCGCCCGTATTTTTTGGCGCCGGTTCTGGCGCTTTTCCTGCTGGCGGCCTGTGACGATAAAAAACAGCAGCCTGCCGAGGCGCCGCCGCCGGAAGATGGTTTCTATTTGCGCGCCGCGGATTATGCCGTCCTGCCATCGTGGACGGCGGATGACCATGCCGCGGCGCTGGATGCTTTGCGCGTATCTTGCGCCCGCATTGAAAAGCACCCTGCCGAAGCGCCGTTTTTTGCGCAGGTGGATTATGCGGGCCGCGTGCAGGATTGGCAAAAAATATGTGCCGGTATGCCGGTTGTGGCAACGGACGGGGCAGACGGGAATGCAGCCGTATCCGCCGCCGATGCCCGTGCGTTTTTTGAAGCCTATTTTACACCTTACGAAATCTGGGCCGATGCACGGCATCCGTCAACGCGCGAAGGATTATTCACCGGTTATTACGAACCGCAGCTGCGCGAAGCCGCTGCGGATGACGATAACGCCACGCCGCTTTATGCGCGTCCCGATGATTTGATCACGGTGCAGCTGGGCGATTTCAGGCCGGATTTAAAAGGCGAAGCGATTTCAGGCCGTATCAAGGGTACACAGCTGGTGCCTTATTTAACGCGCGAAGAAATCGAAGCCGGTGCGCTCACGGGCCGCGCCGAAGTGCTGGCGCGGGTGGATAATCCGGTCGATGCGTTCTTTCTGCATATTCAGGGATCGGGGCAGGTTGTGAAAACGGACGGCAGTCTGGCGCGTATCGGCTATGCCGCGCAAAACGGGCACCGTTATGTGGCGATCGGGCGCGAATTGATTGCGCGCGGGGCGCTCGAAAAAGAAAACGTATCCATGCAAACCATCCGCGCATGGCTGGAGCAAAATCCGGACGCGGCGCAGGACGTTATGAATGCCAATCCGTCTTTTATTTTCTTTCAGGATCTGGGTGAAAACGGCCCGCTCGGGGCGGAGGGGACTGTCTTGACTCCGCACCGCAGTATCGCGGTTGACCGCCGCCGCATTCCCTATGGCGCGCCGGTTTATATCGATGTCGCGCCGCCCGAAGGCGATACGCGCATTGCGCAATTGATGATCGCGCAGGATACGGGCGGCGCCATTCGCGGCGCCGTACGCGGGGATTATTTCTGGGGCGCGGGGGATGAAGCCGCGCATAAGGCGGGATTGATGAAAAGCCGCGGTTTTGCATGGCTTTTGCTGCCGCGCGGCCTTGCTTTGCCTGAATCCGTTTTGTGGCGTGCCGATATGCCGCCTGCGGATGCAAAGACAGCAGACAGCAAAAAGAATTAAACCGTCAGAAAAAACGTTGCTGGCGGCACGCGTTTAGCCTGCAATTTTGCGCGCAGGCGGCAGGTTGTCCAGCTGCGCCGTGATGTCTTCCATGAGAGGGGTTTGGGTTTGCGCGCCCATGGCAAGGCAGGACAGGCTGGCGCCGATGCTGGCATGGCGCAGTGCTTCCAGCCAGTCCATGTTTGCCTGCAAACAGGCGGCAAAAATGCCGCAGAATGTATCGCCCGCGCCTGTGGTGTCTATGGCATCCACGGCCAGGGCGTCAACTGCGTATATTGCGGATCCGCGCGCGGCGATGGATCCTTTGGCTTCCAGCGTGATGATACAGGTAAGGTCGCCTTTTTGTGCGACGGCATGGGCGATTTGCTGCGCATCGGTGGCCTTGATGTCAAAACATTGCGCCAGCTGCAAGGCCTCGATCTCGTTCACAATCAGGTAGTCGATATGCGCAAGGGATTCCGTGTTCAGATGCGCGGCGGGCGATGCGTTCAGAATGGTGGTTGCGCCCAGCGCCGCCGCGCGTGCCAGCACGGTCAGGGTTTCGGCGGGGGATACTTCCATTTGTGTCAGCAATATATTTTTCGCGCCAAGGACTTCGTCCGGCACCTGATCTGCCGTGGCATCCAGATTGGCGCCGGGGGCGACCATCACAATATTTGCGCCCTGCGCATCGACCGCAATGGTGGCACAGCCCGTGGGGCGTTCGGAAATGCCGATGCCCGCGGCCCATATGCCGTGACTTTTGAGGTTGTTGATGCTGCGGCGGCCAAAAGAATCATCCCCGACCTTGCCGACAAAGGCGACTTTGGCCCCTGCGCGTACGGCGGCCACGGCCTGGTTGGAGCCTTTGCCGCCGCTGCGGCTCAGATAATCCGCGCTGCATAAAACCGTTTCACCGGGTTGGGGGAAATGCCCCACCGGCATCACAATATCCACGTTCAATGAACCGAAAACGATAATCATTCTCAACAAGCCCCTGTGCAACCCACGGCGGGTGCAAAACGAAAAAAGCCCCTGATTCAAGCTTATGCCCAAGCTTTGGCGCGGTCTAGATAAATCGCGGGCAGCTTGCAGGGCAAGGTTGTGCGGCAATTTGGGGCGGGCGGGCACCGGTGCCGGATTTGTCAGACTTAACAGGTACTAAACAAGTCCTTTATGTCTAATTGTATTGCATGCGGCGGGGGCGGGGTGTACACCTAAGGTGGCCTGAAAGTGCAAGAACGACAAAGTAAAAACAGATTGAAGGCAGAGGCAGATATGTTGACCAAGCTTCCCGATTTTAAAAATGGCCTGCGCGGCACCGCGCTGGAATTTTACGACAGTTTTTTCCAGCACCGTCTGGAAGATTTGCACAAGGAAGGCCGTTACCGTGTTTTTGCCAATCTGGAACGTCAGGTAGGCCGTTTTCCCAAAGCCGTTTTCCGTGATGAAAGCGGCGCGGAGCGTGAAGTCACCATTTGGTGCAGCAATGATTATCTCGGTATGGGACAACACCCCGATGTGATTGGCGCCATGTGCGAAGCTGCGCAAAAATCCGGCGCGGGTGCGGGCGGCACGCGCAATATTTCGGGCAATACGCATTATCACGTGATGCTGGAAGATGAATTGGCCGATCTGCACGGCAAGGAAGCCGGTTTGCTTTTTACCTCCGGCTATATTTCGAACGAAGCGGCGCTGTCCACCATTGCCAAGCTTTTGCCGGATTGCGTGATTTTCTCCGATGCGCTCAACCATGCATCGATGATTCAGGGCATTCGCGGCGCGGGTTGCGAAAAATACATTTTCCGTCACAACGATCTGGCGCATCTGGAACAGTTGCTCCAATCGGTCGAACGTTGCCGCCCGAAAATTATCGCCTTTGAATCCGTGTATTCGATGGATGGCGATATTGCGCCGATTGCCGAAATTTGCGATCTGGCTGAAAAATATGGTGCCCTGACCTATCTGGACGAAGTGCATGCCGTGGGCATGTATGGCGATCGCGGCGCCGGCGTGGCGGAGCGTGATGGCGTGATGCACCGCCTTGACATTATCGAAGGCACGCTGGGCAAGGCCTTTGGCGTGATGGGCGGTTATATCACGGCCAGCCGCGCGATTGTGGATTGCGTGCGCTCTTATGCTTCCAGCTTTATTTTCACCACGGCTTTGCCGCCTGCCTTGCTGGCGGCTGCCGTGGCCAGTGTACGCCATTTGAAAAATTCCAAGGCCGAACGCGCCCGTCATCAGGAACGCGCCGCCACCTTGAAACGTATTTTGACCGAAGCGGGCCTGCCCGTTTTGCCGTCTGTCAGCCATATCGTGCCGGTCATGGTGGGCGATGCGCGTTTGTGCAAAAAAGCGAGTGACGAGCTGATGGCGCGGCATAATATCTATGTGCAGCCGATCAATTATCCGACCGTGCCGCGCGGCACCGAACGTTTGCGCCTGACGCCGACGCCGCTGCATAGCGATGCGGATATGTTCGCGCTGCGTGATGCTTTGCTGGATATCTGGGGCGGGCTTGCGTTGCGCAAGGCGGCTTGAAAAGCTTCTCCGTTGTAACAGACAAAAACGCGCCGGTGATATCGGCGCGTTTTTTTGTTAAGCGCGTCCGTTAACGGACGGTGCGTTTTTTACGGTGCATCCGGCCCCGGTTTGTTTTTGCGTTTGCGCAAGGGCGGCAGGGAAATCAGGGCGATATCCTGCGGCGCGGGTATGGGTGCAGGGAGGGGGAATAGCTGCTCGCCCCTGTCATTGATAACGATATTGTCTTTGCGCACCGGCATCAAATGGCCCTGCCGCGTCACGGCAAAATGGTCGTGGTTCATCAAGCTGACCTGCCAGAATTTTTCGCTCAGCTGGTTTTGTGTCATGCCCAAAATACGCTTGCGCGCGGAGGGGCATTTTGCCGCCGGTTTCTTGCCTGTGTGATGTTTTTTTGCGGCGGCTTTTTTAGCGCCCAGGGCAGCGCGGTTTTTGCGGCGCTGGCGGCCTGCCTCTTCGGATGTAATGACGCGGCTGGCGATCAGGTAAAAGGCAGAGCAGTTATGCTGGTCATTTTGCGCATCATAAGGGTTTGCGCTTTGTGTAGGGCTGTCAAAAAAATACAGCTCATAGGCATTGGGCGGGATGCTCAGCTTGCCAAGGTCGCGGTCTTGCACTTCATGCACAATGGCGGCGCCTGCCGGTGTGCCTTTGCTGGTGACGATATATTCGACAAAGCTGCGCATTTTGGTCATATGGCGGCCCTTTGGATTTACTGGCCGTGCGGCGGCGTATTGTGTTTGCGGCGGCGTACGTCGCCCATGCGCGGCACCAGAACATCCTGATGCAATACAGGGTTATAAAGCCCGGGTAACTTTTTCGGATCGATGGTGCGGTTTTCATCGGGGGGCGTATGCGGATAAATCTGCGTCATGCGGCTGTTCAGCACCACATGGTTTTCGGTCACGGGCTGTACGCTGTTGTTGCGGGTGATGATGAAGATTTCATGGTCTTCGACGCGTGTATCCCATTGCATGCGGCCTTCAAGGCTTTTGTAATGTTCACCGGCCAGCAGCACCTTGATTTCGTGCCGTGTCATGGTTTCATTGGCCAGCAAATATTCCTTGGATGCATTTTGTTTGTGATCGAGACTTTCCTGTGGCGACAATCCGGCGGGGGCGTCATAAAAATAAAACGCGCAGGCACGTTCCGGCACGTCCAGATCAGCCAGGCTGCGGCTTTCCACGGCAAAGGGGACGGGAATGCCTTTTTCCGGCGCGCGGCTGTCCGGCACGATAAAAGCCACATAGGTCTGCAATGTTGTTTTTTTGGACATGTTTATGTCATAGCATGTTGGCGCAAAAGGCGATAGGGGGCGAAGGAGGCTATAAAACCTTTTATTGTCATTGGGTTATCGGTGTGGGCGGGACGGGTTTTGATGAAACGGGCGCAAGGTATGTTCATAGGCCGCCTTTTCCGCCTCGAACGTGGCATGGTCTGATGCATGCAAAAACACACGCGCCTGTTCCCCGTTTTTCACGTAAAGGTGATAGTCCGCAATGATCCCCGCTTGCTGTTCGACGTTAAAAGCGGTGAGGGGTTTGTCTGGCGTCAAAGTATATTCGTAATGGGTGTGGTGGCTGTTGCGCGGTAACAGCTTGCTGTAATTCTGGAACGCAAGTTTCAACATGCCGGGCATTAAGCCGTTTTGCCCTTGCCATACATGGGCGGCTTCGTGCAGCAGCACGTATTTGAAATAGTCATCCGTGCAGGCGCTATAATCGCTCTGGCAGGCATTATTGCGGATCACAATGCGGTTTTTATGGGTGATGCCCTCGGCGCCTTGCATGTTCATCCACTGCGTGGCAGGGGCGGAGTGGTGGATGCGGATTTTTTTGTAATCAACGGAATCCTTGAAAACCTCGCGCAGCATGGTGGTTTCGCCCTCGGTCAGGGCGCGGCCGGGCAGGTTGGGCAGCACGGCCTGATCCAGTCCCACCAGTGCGGCGGCGGTCAGCGCAAGGGTGCGCAGCGCCTTGATCCAAAGGGGCGCTTT
>JAVEWI010000057.1:0-8146 GCA_034004625.1 Bdellovibrionales bacterium | reverse complement strand
CGCGGGGTATGTTTTTTTCATCGTCCTCGGCGCTTGTTCATCAATATAGGCATTGGCGGCATTCGCGGCGCGCACGATTTCTTCAAGCGCGCGGCTGAATTGCATTTTTTCAAATTCGCTACGTACAGCAATCAACATTTCCTGTCCGGCGTGGTTCAGCAATGCGTGGTCAACGTCTTCCAAAACGCCCGGTTGCGGCACTTTGGCTTCGCAGTTTTTATTGATCTGCGACAATGTACGCTGCACCAGATTGCCGATGTTATTGGCAAGTTCGGCATTGATGCGGTTTGTCATCAGCGGCCATGAAATATCACCGTCCTGCCCGAAGGTGACTTCGCGCAGCAAGGCATAGCGGCTGGCATCAGCGCCGAATTTTTCCACCAGATTTTGCGGCGAAATAACGTTGCCCAATGATTTGGACATTTTGTTGCCACCGGTCAGCAAAAACCCGTGACCGAAAACACGTTTGGGCAGCGGAATTTCCAGCGACATTAAAATAGCCGGCCAGTAAATGGCATGGAAACGCACAATATCCTTGCCGATCAAATGCACGTCGCAAGGCCAGTATTTTTTGAACAAACCGTCTTTGTCTTCCGGATAGCCAAGGGCGGAAATGTAATTGAGCAAAGCATCAATCCACACATACATGACGTGTTTTTCATCGCCCGGCACCTTGATACCCCAATCGAAACTGGTACGTGAAATGGACAGGTCTTTAAGGCCCTGTTTCACAAAACTGGTGACTTCGTTGCGGCGGAATGCGGGCTGGATAAAATCCGGCTGGCTTTCATACAGGTCAATCAATTTTTGTTCATAGGCGGAAAGTTTGAAGAAATAGCTTTCTTCCTCGATCCACTCCACCTCTGTCCCTGTCGCGGTGCAGATTTTTTTGCCGGTTTCGAGAGTGGTCAGCTCGTCTTCACCGTAATAGGCTTCGTCGCGCACCGAATACCAGCCGGCGTATTTATTCAGATAAATATCGCCCTTATCCAGCATTTTTTGCCAGGCGTATTGCGATGCTTTTTTGTGGTTTTCCTGCGTGGTGCGAATGAACTGGTCATTCGACACATTCAGATATTCCGTCTGTGCAATAAACGTGGCGGCAATTTCATCGGCGAATTGCTGCGGCGTCTTGTCTTTCGACTGCGCCATTTTTTGCACTTTCTGACCGTGTTCGTCCGTGCCGGTCAGGAAATAAACGTCAAATCCATCCAGTCTTTTGAAACGGGCCATCACGTCCGCGCCGATCAATTCATAAGCATGACCCAGATGCGGCGGCGCATTCACATAGGAAATCGCCGTGGTGATGTAAAAAGGCTGTTTGGTCATAGTGCCCCTCGTTTCCGCGCAAAGCGCTTCTATTTTTTATGCGCAAAGCGCATGTATTGTTTTTGCCCGCAGGTTAAATCGCCAATCCGGGATGGTTCGCATTTTGGAACATCTGGAAAGATGCGATTATGGCCTGCCGCTTGTCAAGATTATAAGAATCCACCTGCGCAAAGAGCCGCGTCAGTTTTTCCCATGTTTCAATAAAATGTTGCGGCGGGTAAATGGCCACAAGCCTTTGAAATACTTCGGCATCCCCCGGCAAAACGTCCAAAATCGGCATGCCCCGCGCCTGCAGACGCGTCAGGCGCGCGCACCATCCGGTCAGGATGTCGCAGGCCGTGTCAAAACTGCGTTCCGCCCCGAATTTACCGAATTTCTCGGCCAATTCATGCACCAGCAGCATGTCCAGATCCGGCAGTGTTGCGGCGGCTTTGAGCAAATCCTGATACAGCGCAATGCCGTCGTCTTCGTGGAATTGCAGGGCGCGGCCAATGCTGCCCTCGGCCAGTTTAATCAGCATGGATTTTTGCGCCATCGCCAATCCGGGCGCAAAACGGTCCAGCAGCGCGGACATCTGCATATCGCCCAGCGGCGCCATGGGCACCATGCGGCAACGCGACCGAATGGTCGGCAAAAAACCGCCGGGCTGTGCCGTGGTTAAAATCAACACGGTTTTTTTCGGCGGTTCTTCGAGGATTTTCAGCAAGGCGTTCTGGCTGCTCTGGTTCAAATATTCGGCGCTGTCCACAATGACAACCCGCCATCCGCCTTCTGCCGATGTTTTGCGCAAAAACGGGTGAATGCGGCGCACGGTTTCAACCGAAATATCGTTTTTTAACCGCCCGCGTTTTTCGTCAAATTCACGCTCCACCGTCAACAAATCGGCATGGCCACCGGACAACACGCGGCGAAACACCGGATGTTCGGGCGCGATATAAAGCGTTTCGGGCGGCGCGGCATCGCCAAACAAACCGGCGCCGCTTTCTTCGCGCCCTTGCGCCAATAAAAAACGCGCAAGACGGTAAGCCATGGTCGATTTACCAATGCCCGGCGGGCCTGATAAAATCAGCGCATGCGGCATGCGCCCTGCGGCAAAATCGGCCAGCAATGATTTTTCAACATCTTCGTGCCCGATGCATTCGGCATTGCTGCGCGGGGTGACTTCTTCGGCTTCTTCCGGCGCGGCGGCATCCGCCATGGCTTCGGCGGCATCGACGTCTTCGAAATTGTCTTCTTCGTCGGCGAAAAGGCTAACCATGTTTTGCCTCTTGCAACGACAATCCGAAGCGTTCAGTGATGACTGCGACGACTTTACGGTGGACTGTTAAAATATCATCTGCGGCGTCAATCACAACGCAGCGTGCCGGATTGTCGTGGGCGATTTTCAAAAACCCTTCACGCAGGCGGCTGTGGAAAGCAAGCCCCATGCGTTCATACCGGTCTTCGGTTGATTCAGCGATATTCGCCGTCTGGCTCATATGCTTCATAGACCTTGCAAGGCCTGCTTCGGGTTCAATATCAAAAATCAATGTCAGGTCGGGATGAAAATCCCCCGCGACCAGCGTATAGAGTTTTTCGATCAGGCCCATATCAAGCCCCATGCCAAAGCCCTGAAACGCGCGCGTGGAATCCGCGAAACGGTCGGAAATAACCCATTGCCCCGCATCCATCGCAGGCCAGATTTTATTGACCAGATGTTCGCGGCGGGCCGAAAACATCAACATGGCTTCGGTCAAGGGATCGAACGTGCCGCTATCGCGCTGCAAAAGCATATTGCGGATACGTTCGGCCTGCGGCGTGCCGCCCGGTTCGCGCGTTGTCACAACATTGACACCAGCCGCAGATAACGTATCGGCAAGCAGGCGTATCTGGGTTGATTTGCCTGTGCCGTCGCCGCCTTCAAGCGTGATGAATACGCCTTTGTTTGACGTCATTTAATTCTCCGCACGGTCAAAAATCAGGTACCGCGCGCGTTCTTTCGCACGGCCAAAAAAGCCCAGACGGGAAACATCGGCGCCGGTAAAAAGTTCGACCTCGATCGGCGCCTGCTGCGGGATTTCGATTTTCAGCATCCCCGCTTTGGTGCCTTTTTTGACGGGGGCCGGCAAAGGCGCATCGTATTTAACCGACATGCGGACTTCGTTTGCGCGGCCGCGCGGCAGGACGATGTGAATGTCTTCGTTTGCAACCAGCGGCACGTCAATTTGTTTGCCCAGCCACACAGGCGCGCTGTCCACCGTTTCACCCTGCTGCACCAGAACCTTACGGTCAAAATTGCGGAATGCCCATTCCAGCAAGCGCACGCTTTCTTCGGTACGTTCCTGAATGCTTTCAAGTCCGTTAATCACCATGATAACACGGCGGCCATCGCGGATGGCGGAACCGATCAGGCCATATCCGGCGGCTTCTGTGTGCCCGGTTTTCAAACCGTCCGCACCGGTAACGCGGCCCAGCAGAGGGTCGCGGTTTTGCTGTTTGATTTTGTTATAGGTGAAATCACGTTCCGCGAAATAATGATAATATTCGGGGAAGTCGGCAATGATACGGTGCGCCAGAATGGCCAGATCATGCGCGGTGGAATAATGGTCCGGATCGGGCCAACCGCTGGCGTTTTTGAAATTGCTGGCCTTCATGCCCAATTCCTGCGCACGGCGCGTCATGGCTTCGGCAAAGGCATCTTCGCTGCCGGCAAGGCCTTCGGCCACGGCAACGGTTGCGTCATTGCCGGATTGGATCACGATGCCGCGCACAAGGTCTTCTACTTTCACGCGGTCACCCACGAGAATAAACATTTTCGACCCGCCCATTTCCCATGCTTTTTTGCTGACCAGAAAACGGTCGTCCAGTTTCAGGCGCCCGCGTTTCAAATCTTCAAAAACCATATAGGTCGTCATGACCTTGCTCATGGACGATGTCGGCATGCGTTCCATGGCGTTTTTTTCAAACAAAATCGCGCCGGTTTGAACGTCCACGATAATGGCTTGCTTTGCTTTTGTTTCAATCTGCGCCTGCGCTGCCTGTGCGCCCGCCATCACGAAAATAGCCAGCGCAAGAACGGCTGTGAATAATCTGTTCATCTTGTACCCTTTTCCTCTTCACGCCTTGAACGGCGTTTGTTGTTTTATGTTTTGCAATTAATGACGCATGACCTTGGCGCCATCGCCGCCTGCGCGAATGGCGGCGTCCAGCACGCGGTCAGCTTCTTCGACCGAAGCCAAGGGGCCAATACGCACGCGCCAGAACTGGCGGCCACTTACCGATACGGGCGATACATCGACATTGCCCAGCGTTTCGAGTTTTTTGCCAAGGCGCACGGCGTTATCCTGCACTGAAAAAGACCCGGCCTGGACAAATATACCTGTCGGGCGCACGGCTTCACGCGTAACAACGGGATCAGGCAGGAAACGCCCGTCTTTCAAATGCCCCTGCGCCATGGGAACCGAAGCGGTTTTTTGTTCCGCATTAAACGTAGTGGCTGCAGGCGTTGTTTCACGCGCAGCTGGTGCGGCTGGCTGCGTCTGTACTTCCGGCTGGCGGGCCGCGGGTTGTTCGTTGCCCCACCCGCGGGCATTGCGTGCGCCGGGGGCTGTTAATTCCTCTACAGTAATCGTGGGCGTACGCAGGCTTTCCGGCAGTGCTTCCGCATCATTGCGCAAATAGGCCTGATTATTATTGCTGCGGCTGCCGGACGATGCAACGCGCGTGGAAACAGGCGTCACCGCCGGCGATGTTTGCGCAGGCGCGGGTGCAGCCGCTTGCTGTACATTCATGCCCGCAGTGTTTACGCCGCGTTTGGCGGCTTCGGCAATCTGGCGGCTTTCTTTTTCGAGGACTTCCACTCTCACGCGCGCCGTACCATTGCCGATAAAGCCCAAAAGCTCTGCCCCGCGTTTTGATACGTCAATCACACGCCCGCGTTTGAAAGGCCCGCGGTCATTCACCCGCAGCACGACAGATTTTCCGTTTTCAAGATTGGTCACGCGGACAATCGACGGCATTTGCAATGTGCGGTGCGCGGCGGTCAGGTCGTTCTGGTTATAAATTTCGCCATTCGCCGTGCGTTTGCCGTGAAAATTGGGGCCGTACCATGACGCAATGCCGGTTTCGACCATGCTGAAACTTTCCTGCGGATAATACCGCACGCCGGATACCGTATAGGGATTGCCGACTTTGTAGCTGCCCGTGGTTTCCTGCGCGCCGGACCATGTTGCTTTTTTGATCACATGCGATGCCAGTTCGATTTCGGAACAAGCCGAGACCGACAAGACAGTCGCCAACATTAAAATCGCGGTACGGGCGCGCATGCGGAGCGAGAGAGACACGGTCATAACGAAACAGCTTTCCTTGTTTGCGACCCTTTTGAAAAAAGGGAAAAGTTATTCTGGACAGTGGTTCACAGGATAGCCAATTCAGCCCCCCGTGAATAGAGCCCGCAAGCGGTTTTGCAGGCGTGTTTTACGGGTTTAGCCGCCGCTGCGTCCCTGGATCGCGCTTTGCACCTTTACCCCGTCCCGCAGGCGTTCGGACAACAGCAAAACCGATGTCGCGAAATACGAAGAACGGTTCCATTTCAGGATTACCTGAAAATTTTCATATACCATATAAGCCGAGGTGCCGGGGCCGCTTGGCTGCACGATCGAAGCCTGCGCCTGGCCTTCGAATGGCACGGTTGTTTTGCCATCGGGTAAACGCACACCGCGGTCATGCCAATATTGCAGGCTGTATTTGTTGTTTACGCCCAAAAGATTACGGTCTATGTCGTCGGGAATGGATACTTTACGCCCCCAGGGCTGGCCTTTTTTCCACCCGCTTTTGGCAAGATAATTGGCGGCTGAAGCGAAAACATCCGCTTGTGTTGTCCAGATATCGCGGCGGCCATCACCGTTGAAATCTTCGGCAAAACGGAAAAAGCTGCTGGGCATGAATTGTACCTGCCCCATGGCGCCCGCCCACGAACCCTTCATGTTTTCATGCTTGATATGGCCTTCGTCGAGGATTTTGAGAGCGTTTATCAGTTCACCGCGAAAGTAATCGCTGCGGCGGCCATCATAAGCCAGCGTGGCCAGCGCATTCACAATATCGAACCCGCCCGTGTAATCGCCGTAATTGGTTTCAACACCCCACAGTGCCACAATAACTTCTTTTTCAACACCATAGGCATTGCTGACCCGTCCAAGCAGCGTGGGATAGGTCAACATGCGTGTGATACCTTTTTCCACCCGCGCACGGCTGACAATGCGCTCCAGATAATCATCAAACTGCGTGGTGCCTTCGGGTTGTTTACGGTCCAGTTCGATTATGCGGTCAATCGGCTTCAGACTGGCGGGCATTGCCTGCGCCAGGGTTTTGTCGGAAATGCCTTTTTGCCGTGCCTCGGCTTTGAATTCCTTCATCCATTGCGGAAATGGCTTATCCGCGGCATGTGCCACCGGCACCGCCAGGGTTTGAAGCAAAACCGCCATGAAAAGACTGCGAAAAAACACGTAACCTCACCTGTGTAAACAAAAGCTGGAACAGCTTCAGATATACCAAGTCTTTGTCATGAAATGCAATTTTTTACAGGGTGTTTTTTGGCGCGCGTCTTTTGAATTGCCATATACTAAGAATGAAGGTTGTTTGCTGCGCAGCAATAGTGTAGAGCCTGTAGCCAAACGTGTCTAACTGTACGAAGCTGGATATTATGAATACAGAAACCTTGCAAACGACCTATAACAACCTGATGGCCCAGCCTTCGTGGATTATCACCCTGCTTTCCGGTTTCGGGCTGGTGGTTGCAGCGGGTGTGGCCTACCTGCTGGTGCGCCGTTTGCTGGTGGAGCTTTTGTTCCGGCTGATTTCAATCGCGGCTGCGAAAAAAGACGGCGCCAGCGTCCACCAGCGTTACCGTTTTATCGGCTTGCTGGCAAATATCGTCCCCGCCGCCATGATTTCGATTGGCGTTGAAACCATTTTGGGCCTGCCGCCCATGTTTGTGACGATTGTGCAAAATGTTTGCGCGGCTTTTGTTGTTTTGACGATCGCCTTCGCGCTTAACAATATCATCGACCTGATCGGCGATTATTTCCAGCACCGCCCCGGCAAAACCCAATTGCCGATCAAAAGCTATTTCCAGGTCGCCAAAATTGTCATCGCTTGCGTCACTGTTATTTTGATTGCGGCGGCGCTTCTGGATAAATCTCCCGTTATTTTGCTGTCGGGTCTTGGTGCGCTGGCGGCTGTATTGATGCTGGTTTTTCAGGACACGCTTTTATCTTTTGTCGCCAGCATCCTTATCCTGTCCAACCGCATGGTGCATATTGGCGACTGGATTGAAATGCCGCAATTGAATGCGGATGGCGATGTTATCGACATTTCCCTGCATACCGTCAAAGTGCAAAATTGGGACAAAACCATTACCACCATCCCTACCCGCCGGCTGATCAGCGATTCATTCAAGAACTGGCGCGGCATGGTGGAATCCGGTGGACGGCGGATCAAACGCTCCATCTTTATCGACCAGAACAGCGTACGTTTCCTGACCGAAAACGAACAAAAAAATCTGCACCGTTTTGCGCTGCTCCACAATTATCTGGAAGACAAAGAAAAAGAAATCGGCAATTGGAACGCCCATTTGCAGGCCGAAGGCAAAGATCCCGTCAACGCCCGCCGCACCACCAACATCGGTACGTTCCGCGTTTACGTGCAGCAATATCTGCGCAACCACGGACAGGTGCATCAGGGCATGACATTGCTGGTGCGCCAATTGGCGCCGACGTCTTCGGGCTTGCCGCTGGAAATTTACTGCTTTACCAATTCAACCGCATGGGCGGTTTACGAA
>JAVEWI010000056.1:0-8414 GCA_034004625.1 Bdellovibrionales bacterium | reverse complement strand
GCTTTGGCGGCGGTCGTCATTTTCGGGCAGGCTGTCGATCCATCCGGGTAAAATATTATTCATGCGGATGTTATCGGCGGCATAGGTATCGGCGTAAATTTTGGTAAAGGATGCCAGCCCCGCACGGAATACGGCAGATGTCGGAAACATCGCGCTCGGCTCGAACGCCCATGCGGTTGAAATATTGATGATGCAGCCGGATTTTTGTTTTTGCATCACGGGCGTCACCAACCGCACGGGGCGGATGACGTTCATCAAATATGTATCCATGCCCGTATGCCAATCGGCATCGGAGATGTCGAGCAAGGGGCCGCGCGGACCGTGACCGGCGCTGTTCACCAATACGTCAATCCGGCCCCATTGCGCGAGCGTGGCATCGACCAGTTTTGCGATGTCATCGGGCGATTGGTTTGATCCGGTCACGCCGATGCCGCCGTGCGCCGCGGCCAGCGCTTCGCCTTTGCCGGATGACGATAAAACGGCGATTTTAAAGCCTTCCTGCGCCAGTTTGACGGCGCAGGCGGCGCCCATGCCGCTGCCACCGGCAGTGATAATGGCGGTTTTAAGGGCATGTTCCATGCAAAAAACTTTCAGGTGATATCAGGAAAAAGGCAAGGAGAGGGGGCGGTATTACGCCGCGCTTTGTTCCTGCATTTCGGCCAGTAGTTCGTTAAAGCGCGCGACGTATTGCGCCTTGGCTTCATTGGCGGAAAGCGGTTCGATTTTCCAGTCCATGATGGTCATGGGCGGCGGGCCGAAAAATTTGCGGCTTTCTTCGGCTTCAAAACCGGCAATCTGCGTGGCTTCCAGATAGGCGGAAACTTTATCCGCGCGTTTGATGAATTTTTTAAGCTGCGGCGTAATCACGGCGGGCAGGCTGAAACGGATATGGATGGCCTGCATCAATTTGTCTTCGAACGCGCGGTAATCCACGCCCAATGCGTTTTTGAAAGGCGAAATCATATCGCCCACGACATATTCGGATGCATCATGCAGCAAAGCCGCCATCAGCCAGACGCGGTCGGCATCCGGCTCCAGCGTGTGGCAGATTTTTTCGACCAGAACAGAATGCTGCGCGACCGAAAAAGCATGGTCGCCGGTGGTTTGCCCGTTCCACCGCGCGACTCTGGAAAGTCCGTGCGCGATGTCTTCGATTTCAATGTCCATGGCGGAGGGATTGATCAGGTCAAGACGGCGTCCACTCAGCATTCTTTGCCATGCGCGCATCGTGGGGGATCTCCTTCCGTGTTGTTCTTATTTGCCTGTTTCTGCGGGCTTTTCTTGCCGCTTGTTTCTGTCCCATACGCGTGATAAACATAAGCCTATCAAGGCTTTTGCATGTTTGGGCAGATTCTCGCGGTGTGGATAATTCTAATCCAGCCTCCGGGTTTTTCCTAGAGCAATTGTCAAAAGCAGGTTTTTAGAATTATCGGAAAGGTACAGTCGTGGCAGGCAGCGTAAACAAAGTCATTCTGGTGGGCAATCTGGGGCGCGATCCTGAAATCCGCACTTTCCCCAACGGCGGCCGCGTGGCGAATTTTTCTATCGCGACATCGGAAAGCTGGAAAGACAAAGCCAGCGGCGAACGTAAAGAACGCACCGAATGGCACCGCATTTCCGTGACGAATGACGCGCTGGTCGGCGTGGTTGAACGTTTCCTCAAAAAAGGCTCCAAGGTTTATATCGAAGGCCAATTGGAAACCCGCAAGTACGAAAAAGACGGCCGCGAAGTTTACACGACCGAAGTCGTCCTGCGTCCTTACCGCGGCGAACTGACCATGCTTGACGGCCGCAGCGGCGGCGAGAGCAGCATGGGCGGCGGCGATGATTACAGCGCGCCTGCGCAATCTTCCGGCGGCGGTTCTTTTGCGGCATCCGGCAAAAACGACATGGATGATGAAATTCCGTTTTAATCCCGCCACCTTGTAACGGGAAACGGATATGTCAGGCCCCATTCAGAATATTGTCAAAAAAAGCCTCAATCCCTTTATCGGGATTGGGGCTGTTTGCATGGTATGCAGCGGCGCGTGGCTGATTTCTGACGGGCATTGGTATGCTTTGTGGCTGGCGACGATGGGGCTGATCCTGTCGCCAGTGGTTTATCCGCTCCTGATGATCCCCGGTGCCTTTTGCGCGGGCGTGATGATGGCGACGCAAAAATTGTATCCGCGCGCGTCCAAAGTTTTTTCCGTGCTGGCTTTTACATGGTTCTGTGCGGTTTTGTCCGGCTATACGGTTTTATCCTTTACCCTGATACAGGATTATATAACGGCTGACCCCAATGCCTTGGTGCCGATTGTCATCTGGGCGATTTCTGCGGCAGTGACGCCGTGGGGTTTTTTCTTTGCCCGCGACCGCGAAAATGTTTTTTTCACCGGCATGGTTTATATGACGGCGCTGGTGGCGGTGATTGTTATTCCGCTGTCGTTGAAATACGGCCTGAGCGGCGGACAGCTGTTCTGGATTTTCTGGGCGTCTTTGGGCACGCTGGTCGGGCTGCAGGCGCTGTACGAGAAATACCTGCATAAAACGCCCGAGGTAGAAACCCCGCTCGCGCCGGCAGAAACACCGGCGGCGCAGGATGCCCCCGTTGCCGAAGACGCCGCCGCGCAGACGGATAAAAACCCCTGATATATATTTCGGCTGCGCGGATGATGTGCAGTTATTTCGCCGTGACGTCTTTTGTGCCGTCCCGCAGGCGGATTTTCAAATCATCGCCGCTTTGGATATCTTTCGCGCTCGATACGATATTGCCGCCCTTGTCAAAAACAACGCTATACCCGCGGTCAAGTACGCGTTCGAACGACAGGCTTTGCAGCAGGGCATCCATGTTTTGCAATTTGCGCGCGCGGTCTTCGCATGTTTTGCTGCCGCTGTTCTTCAAACGCTCGCCTTGCTGCGCCAGCATTTTTGTGGCGGCATCCAGCCTTTGGCGCAGCGGCCTGTCCGACACGCGGACGGAAAGTTCGGCCAGAACCGCGCGGCGTTTTTGCAGCCATGCCGTAAGCCCGCTGTCCAGTTTTGATCCCAGATGGTCGAGCCGCTGCATGGTGTTTTCCAGCAACCGTTTCGGGTCGCCCAATCCACGGCCAAGCCCCGTTAATTGCGTGCTGTAATGTTGCAACCGGCGCTGCAATGTCAGGTGGAGGCGTTTTTCATCGTCCAATATTTGTGCGATTAATTCGGCGCGTACGGGCACGGCTTTTTCCGCGGCGGCCGTGGGTGTGGGGGCGCGCAGGTCGGCGGCAAAATCGATCAGCGTGGTATCCGTTTCATGCCCCACGGCGGAAATCAGCGGAATGTCGCTGGCGGCGGCGGCGCGCACGACGGCTTCGTCGTTAAACGGCATCAGGTCTTCGAACGATCCGCCGCCCCGCGCGACAATCAAAACATCGGGACGCAAGGGGGAATCCATGGGGATAGCATTAAACCCCTGAATGGCGGCGGCAACCTGCTGCGCCGCGCCCGCGCCCTGCACCATGACGGGCCAGATCAAAACGCGGCGGGGGAAACGTTCGTTCAACCGGTGCATGATATCGCGGATCACCGCGCCCGTGGGCGAGGTCACCACGCCAATCACATCGGGCAAAAACGGCAATAATTGTTTGCGCGCAGGGTCGAACAGCCCTTCGGCTGCGAGTTTCTTTTTGCGGTCTTCGAGCATTTTAAGAAGCGCGCCTTGTCCGGCCAGCTCCATCGTCTCGATAATCAATTGGTAATTCGACCGTCCGGGATATGTGGTCAAACGCCCTGTCACGACAACTTCCATGCCTTCTTCGGGGCGCAGGCCAAGGCGCGTGACGGTGCCTTTCCAGCAAATCGCGTCGAGGACGGAACTGTCGTCTTTCAGCGATGTATATAAATGTCCCGATTTGGCGATGGTGACTTTTGAAATTTCACCGCGCACGCGCACGAATGAAAATTCATCCTCGACCACGCGTTTTAATTTATGGCTCAGCTCGCTGACGCTGTATTCGGGCGGGGCATTGGACAGCGCGGCATCACCCGCAGGGGGCAGGCCGAAAGGATCGTCATTGTCAAACAGGCCGCTTGTGCTCATCCGCGTTTATCCTTGAAAAAATCTTTCATCAATTGCGCGCAGGTTTGTTCATGCAGCCCGCCGTAAATATCGGGGCGGTGGTGGCATGTGGTCTGGGCATAAAACGGCTGGGCATTTTCAACCCCGCCGCTTTTGGGGTCATAGGCGCCGAAATACAAACGGCGGATACGGGCGAAGGAAATGGCCGCGGCGCACATGGCGCAGGGCTCCAGCGTGACGTAAAGATCGCATCCGGCCAGACGCGGGGTGCCCAGCTTTGCCCCGCCCGCGCGTAAGATCAAAACCTCCGCATGGGCGGTCGGGTCATGGTCGCGTTCGGTCAGGTTGCCGGCTTCGGCAATAATCTCGCCGGTTGCGGCATCCACCAAAACGGCGCCCACGGGGATTTCCCCTGCCGCGGCGGCTTGCTGTGCCAAGGCAATGGCGCGGATCATATATTTGTTTTCGTCCTGCATTCGATTAAAGTAGCAGAATGACAGACCAAGATCAAAACACGCCGGATACCGAAACCACCGAAAACCCCGACGGCAGGGGTGAACGCATTGCCAAACGGCTGGCGCGGGCGGGCGTTTGTTCGCGCCGCGATGCGGAACGCTGGATTGCCGAGGGGCGCGTGATGTTAAACGGCACCCTGCTGGATACGCCGGCGGTTCTGGTGACAGATGCGGATAAAATTGTGGTGGATGGCCGCGTGATTGGCGATGCGCCCGCAACGCGTCTGTGGCGTTACCATAAGCCTTCCGGCCTTGTGACCAGCCACCGGGATGAACAGGGGCGCGATACGATTTTCGAACATCTGCCCGCAGACATGCCGCGCGTGATTTCGGTCGGGCGGCTGGATTTGAACAGCGAAGGTCTTTTGCTTTTGACCAATGACGGCGCTTTGTCCCGCCATCTGGAATTGCCCGCCACGGGGTGGTCGCGGCAATACCGCGTGCGTGCTTTTGGCCGCGTGGGGGACGGGATGATCAAAATCCTCGCCAAGGGGGTCAGGGTCGAAGGCGTACAATACGGCCCCATCCAGCTGGAAGTTGAACGGCAGCAGGGATCAAACGTCTGGCTGCACATGACGCTGCACGAAGGCAAAAACCGCGAAATCCGCCGCGTGCTGAGCCATTTCGGGGTAGAGGTCAACCGCTTGATCCGCGAATCCTATGGGCCTTTCCATCTGGGCAAATTGCCCGTGGGCAAGGTTGAAGAAGTCGGCGCAGGCGCGATTGAAAATGCGCTGGGTAAATTTTTGCAAAAATAAAACGGGTATTGTGCGGGCATGGGCCAGCGTGCAGGGATCTTTCCTGCGCGTAAGCTTGCGGGTGCTTACAAATCGTCCGGCGATGATTGCGGCAAATGTCCGGTCAGACGGTTTCTGGCCATGCTGTGCAAACGTCGCGCCACCATCAGCCACAGCGGGCTGATCAAGAGGCTGAGCGCGATCACGGCGATCAACAAACGGTACCCGTCTTGCGTAATCACACTGACCGAAAGACCCAGCGCGGCAAGGATAAAGGAAAATTCACCGACCTGTCCCATGATGGCGCCGCTGTGGAATGCGCGTTCCCACGGTTCTCCCAGCCAGCGCAAGATGGCAACATTGGCGGCGGTTTTCAAAACGGTCACGATCATCAACACGGCAACCACATGGCCCCAGTTTTCCTTGATGAAATCAAGGTCGATCAGCAAGCCGACGGACAGGAAAAACACCATCAGCAAAACGGCCTGAATAGGCTCAGCCGCTGTATGCATGACATTGCGGATGCTGGAATTGCCGATAATCATCCCCGCGATAAAGGCGCCATAGGCAGCGGAAAGCCCCGCCGCACCCGATAACGTCGCCCAGCTGAAACAAAAAGCCAGCGCCGCCAGCGGTACAATTTCCGGACGTGACAACATCCATTTTGATCCGGGCAGGGTGATCTGGTCGCGGCGGGATAAAAACCACATGACGATCAGCATCAAGCCGACAGCCATGGCGAGTTTCAAAAGGATGGCTTCTCCCGCGGCTTCCGCATCGCCTGTTACGGCAAAGGCGCCGATAATCAACAGCATGGGGATGACCGCCAGATCCTGCGCAATCAAAACCGAAATGGTGGTACGGCCGACGGGTGTTTTGACGTCATCGGTTTCTTCCAGCATTTTGATGGCAACGGCGGTCGATGACACGGCGGTTGCAAAGCTGAACAGCACGATTTTCTGGAACGACCAATCCACAAACAGGCCGAACAGCGCGGCAAAGCAAAAAGCCGCGGCAATTTGCAGCCCCACGGCAGCCAGCGCGGTTTTGTAAACGGCGCGGAAACTGCGCAGGTTCAGCTCCATCCCGATCAGGAACAAAAGCATGATAACGCCCAGTTCCGCAAGCAGCTGGATGGTTTCTGTATTGGACACAAACCCCATGCCCGTGGGGCCCAGAACGATACCGGCCAGAATATATCCGACAATCGCGGGCTGGCGTATCCGGATCAGCGCGAGGCCGCAGAGCAAGGCCACGGTGGTGACCATGGCGATGGCGGTCAGCTGGTCGAGATAATGTTCCATGTGGATTCTGTCCGTATAGAATTCTGCCGTACCGGAAATGTATCCGGTCAAAACCGGCAAAGAAAGAGGCGCCTGACTTATTTTACCGTCAGGCGCCTGCTTTTGTGTAGATATTTATTGTATCAGTATCGTACAGGCCCTCAGGCAGGTTTTATTACTGCAGATACAGATGGACTTCGCTGTTACGTACCGCGTTGCTGTTGGCGGCGTTCAGGCGTACGCGTTCCAGCGGCAGACCCATTTGCGTCAGGGAGCGCAGAACAGATTCACCGTTTTTGCGCGCTTCGGCCGAAGCCAGCGCCAGTTCGGCGGGGTTGCCTTGCGACGGGCTTACTGCAACCAGGTCAAATTTGGCGGACGGATATTTGTCCAAAGCCTGATTGACGGCGGCATAAAGCGCCTGTTCATAGTTTACGTTGTTGCGGTCAAAACGGATGATGACCAGCGGGCGGCGGGTTGCCGGATTTTGCACGGGCGTGGGGGCGGCAAAGCTGGCCGCTTCCTGGGTTGCGCGCTTGAACAGGCTGTTCGACAGGTTCTGGCCATACAATTCGCCGTTGGCAACAGCCAGCGACAAGGTTTGCAGGTTCAGTTTTTCCGTGCGCAGGTAAGACTGGCGGCGGTTGATTTCATCGCTGGTGGAGGTGATGAGGCGGTTCA
The DNA here is from genome assembly GCA_034004625.1 of Bdellovibrionales bacterium. Classification (GTDB taxonomy): domain Bacteria; phylum Pseudomonadota; class Alphaproteobacteria; order Micavibrionales; family UBA2020; genus UBA2020. The sequence goes on along the minus strand of JAVEWI010000056.1, from coordinate 1,159 downwards.
GGCCAACAATGGTCTGGTTCACTTCGTCTTCCAGTGCGCGCAGTTTGTTGTGGTCTTCCTTGACTGCGCCGGACAGGCCATAAGCCGCACGGACGTTTTCCTGCAGGAAGGATGCGCGGGATGCTTCGTTACCGAGGTCGGAGGCAAGGCCGTTCAGGTTGGCTGCGTTCTGCGACAGGGTTTCAAGGCGGTCTTGCGCGGTGTTCCAACGTTCAACCAGAACCGGGTTGCCCGGGGTGGAGCCGGCCTGCAATTCGGTATTGATGGATGCGATTTGCTCGTAGTATTGCGCAGCGGCGTTATCGCTTTTGGTTTGCAGGGTTTTCAGGCGGTCGCCATAACCGCTGGTGCTGCGTTTCAGATTTTCAAGATCGCGGCGCAGTTCAACCACTTTGCGGGTGACCAGCGTTTCGACCGGCTGTGCGCTGAAGGGACGCAGGGCGTTGTCGTTGCTCTTTGCGGCGGTATCGCCCAGCAAAACCGTATCGCGCGAACCGCGGCGATAGATAACTTCCGGCGGCGGCTCGGCGCTGACAACCAGTGCGGGCACGCGGGCGGGAGCAGGGGGCTGCGCGGTGCTGGTCTTGCTGTCTGTGTTGCTGCACGCGCTCAGCATCAGGGCAAGCGCGAAGACGGGGAAAAGGGTGCGAAGAGTCACGGTCTGCAAGACAATCACCTCGTAGATAAAAATGATGCGTATCCGGGAAGACCGGAAGGGCGCGGGATTACTGTCCTTTTTAAACCAGATTCTTGAATTTATTCAATATTGAATCATCACATGCGGGGGCAGATGCGTTCTTTTTTATACATGTGGTGCAGAGATGCCGGATAAATCGCCCTGTTATTGCCATAATTTTGAATGCGCGGGCTCGTGTATCTTTATCTTTTCACAGTGCTGATGGCGCTGCCCGACAGGCTGGGCGGGTGTAGAGCGGATTTTTAGAAAATTATCCCGCAAAAGGGGCTTGCTCTTCGCCGGTGAATCTTATAGAAACCTTTCACTGACGTGCGCACAGGCTATCGCGCCGTTTGTTTTTGCGGTTTCCGCAAGGCATGCACCCGTAGCTCAACTGGATAGAGCATCTGACTACGGATCAGAAGGTTAGGAGTTCGAATCTCTTCGGGTGCGCCACTTGCTTTCAAAAGACTTAAAAATCTG
>JAVEWI010000055.1:0-8494 GCA_034004625.1 Bdellovibrionales bacterium | reverse complement strand
AGGCGACCAAGAGCGATGCCGTGCATCAATTGCAAAAACAGATCAGCGACCAGCGCAGCCAGCTGGACGGTCTGAGTAACGATTTTGGCGCACCTCCCATGCCGGAGCCTGCCGCCGCATCCGAAGCCGAGCCGGAAATCCCCGGTACCGCGCAGGAATAATTTTTATATTTCTGCAGATATAAAAAAACGATGCCCCGGTCACCTTCAGGGAAATGACACGGGGCATCTTTTTTGGGCGCGGGGGGGAGAGGCCGCACCGCTTAAGCGGTCACAGGTCAAACCGCCGGCGCATAACCGGCGGTGTGCCGTTTACGCTGTTTTGGTTTTTTGTTCGATCAGCTTTTCACTGCCGGACAAAATTTGTATTTTGCGCGGTTTCATTTCTTCGGGAATTTCCCGCACAAGGGAAATGGTCAGAAGCCCGTTTTCAAGCGCCGCGCTTTCAACCTTGATATGGTCGGCCAGCTGGAACCGCCGTTCAAACGCCCGCGCCGCAATGCCGCGGTGCAGATAGGTAACGGTTTTCTGGTCATCGCGTTCCTGCGCGCGGCCCTGTACCAACAGCTGGTTTTCCTTGGATGTAATGTCGATTTCATCCTGCGTGAAACCCGCAACCGCCATGGTGATGCGGTATTGGTCATCGCTGATCTTGGCGATGTTATAGGGCGGATAGGCGTTATCGCCATCGTTCAACATGCCGGTTTCCAGCATGCGGGACAGGCGGTCAAAGCCAACGGTGGAACGGAAAAGCGGGGAAAAGTCAAAAGTCGTCATGATGATATCCTCCTTGAGCAATATCAGGTTACATGCATCAGGCAATCGTCCCCATAAGGGGCACGTTGCAGGAAGGTTCTGTGTCGAAGCCCCACCATGGGCACTTCTGCCTTCCTGAGTAATCATATATTCGGCATTTTTTATTCGTCAAGACCTGTGCGGAAAATGCCGTAAATTCAAAAACAAAAAAACCGCCCGGCAAAATGCACAGGCGGCTTTTTGTATCTTTGACAGGCGAAAGCGAGTCGCGAATTACTTCGCAGCTGCTTTTTCTTCGCCTTCCAGCGTAGCAAGGCCAAGGCCAGCGTATTTGTTGCTGAATTTTGCCAGACGGCCTTTTTCCAACACTTTCGCGGCGCCACCGGTCCATGCCGGGTGGTTCAGCGGGTCAATGTCCAGACGCATAACGTCACCGGGTTTGCCCCAGCAGCTGCGCGTGGTGTATTCGGTACCGTCGGTCATGACGACTTTAATTTCATGGTAGTCGGGATGGATGTCTGCCTTCATGGCGATAGCTCCTTAAAATCTTTTAGACGTGGTTATTTACAGAGATTTTTCTTATTGTGCAAGCAATTTATTGACTTTGCCGCGTAATGGCTCATTCTCTAGTTCTTCGCGCTGCCTTATTCAGATTTATTATTTCCATAATTTATCAATAAGGGCGGTAAAAGCAAATAAAATCAAAAACAAAAAAAGAAGACCCTCAGGGTGGGCGTAAATGACCAAACAAAGCGATAACCATACAGCCGCACCGCGGATGATCCAGAAACCGCTGGGCCTGCTGTGGCCGCTTCTCTCGCCTTATAAACGGCATCTGGCGGGGGGAATCGGGGCGCTGGTTCTGGCCTCCAGCATGATGCTGGCTATGGGCTGGGGACTCAAGAATATTGTGGACCACGGTTTTGCCGATACCACGGGCGATTTCCTTGACCGTGCCTTGCTGGTTTTGCTGGGGGTTATCCTGCTGATGGCGGCGGCGACCTATACCCGCGTGCGCCTGATCAATCAGGTGGCGGAGCGTGTCACGACCGATTTGCGCCAGCGGGTTTACCTGCATTTGCTGTCGCTCGACCCTGCGTATTTCGAGCGTGAAAAAACCGGCGACCAGGTTTCGCGCATCAATGCGGATACGACTGTTTTGCAATTGGTGGTGACCAGCAACCTGCCTTCCGCTTTCCGCCATTTGCTGATGCTTATCGGCGGTGTGACGATGCTGTGCGTGGTCAGTCCCGCCATGACGGGGATTGTCATGGTGGCCGTACCGCTGGTTGTGGCACCGATGATTTATTTTGGCCGCCGCGTGCGCGCCAAATCGCGCGATACGCAATCGCGCGTGGGCGATATCGGGGCCTATACCCAGGAAACATTGTCCGGTATGCAAACCATTCAATCTTTCGGGTACGAACAAACCGCGGCGCGGCATTTCAATGCATTGGCCGAAGACGTTTATACAACCGCCAGCAAATATATCCGCGCGCGGGCGTTTCTGGTCGCCTTTGTGATTTTTATCGTGCTGGGCGCGATTGGTCTTGTGCTGTGGTCGGGCGGGCACAAAGTCCTTGCCGGTGAAATGTCGGCGGGGGAGCTTTCTGCCTTTCTGTTCTATGCGGCGATGGTGGCGGGCGCCTTGATGGCCGTATCCGAAGCCATGAGCGATTTTAACCGCGCCAGCGGTGCGGCCGACCGTATTATCCAATTGCTGGCGGCGGAGCCGGAAGTATCCGTGCCGGCGCAAGGCATGCATTTGCCGCAGGATGTAGCGGGTTATGTGACGTTTGACCAGGTGACGTTCAGCTACCCCACGCGGCCGGAACGCCTGGCGCTTGACCGCGTTTCGTTTACCGTGACGGCGGGCGAGGTTGTGGCCTTGGTCGGGCCCAGCGGCGCGGGCAAGACAACCATATTCCAGCTGCTGCAACGTTTTTACGACCCGCAGCAGGGCGCGATTTCGATTGACGGTGTTGAACTGCGCGATCTGGACCCGCGTGACCTGCGCCGCGTTTTGGGTGTGGTGTCGCAAGACCCTGCCATTTTCTCCATGTCGGTTGCCGAAAATATCCGGGTAGGCAGACCGGATGCCAGCGATGCCGAGGTTATGTACGCCGCCGAAATGGCGCAGGCGCATGGTTTCATCACCGAATTGCCCCAAGGATACGACACCATGGTGGGCGAACGCGGCAACCGTTTGTCGGGCGGGCAGCGCCAGCGTATTTCGATTGCGCGGGCCTTGCTCAAAGACCCTGCTATTTTGCTTCTGGACGAAGCGACATCGGCGCTTGATTCATCAAACGAACAGGCCGTGCATTTGGCGCTGCGTGAATTGATGCGTGGGCGCACAACGTTTGTGATTGCGCATCGCCTGTCCACCGTGCAGGACGCCGACCGTATTTTTGTGCTGGATCAGGGGCGCATTGTGGCGGCGGGGACGCATCACCATTTGTTTGGGCAGGATAAGCTTTATACCCATCTGGCCGGTTTGCAGGATTTGCGCGCGGCGGGGTGATGACCCGTTCAGGAACGCCAGCCAGCTTTACGCGCCCAGTCTTCGGCATCTTTGCGGTGTTTTGTCATGTCTTTGGGCGCTGTGTTGTTTTCGGCGCGGGCGTGGCGGCGCAGCTCTTCGGTTTTGTCTTCGATGGTGCCAAGCCCTGCGGCGGCGCGGCGCATATTAACATCCTGCGCATTTTCAATCGGCAGCGGGCTTAATTCCCCCGCACCATCCCAATCAAACTGCGTGCCGTAAATTTGTGCGCGGCCTTCAAACGTGCAAATGCGGTCTTCCAGATAAGCCATCTGCCATGCGGGCACGCGGCCTGCATGTGCGGCGGTGCGGATCAGGCCGAACATCTTGCGCTGAAAATCCGGCAGGCCGATGGCGTGCTGGGTGATAAGCCATGCGGCTTCGGCGGCGTCTGTCCCTACTGTTTCTGCATTCGGCCATTTGCCAATATCCGCGATGATTTTTTCCAGACGCTGTGCATGGGCGGTATGCAGGCGTTCCATGTCCGGATGGTATCCGTCAAACAAGGCGCCTGTTTTTGCAAGTCTGGCGCGCAGGTGCATATCTTCCTGCGCCATCAAGATGATTTCCTGTGCGTGGTTTTGCATTGTCATCAGGCATGTTCCGGCGGTTTAGCGGGCGAAGACCAGATCAACGCGTTCCAGCGGTTTGCGGTCTGTTTCAAGGCCGAGGGCGCGGACATCCACGCGTGTGGGCTGCACGCCGTTATCCATCAGGAAAGCACGCACGGCCAACGCACGCGACAGCGAAATGCGGCGGGCGCTTGACTTGCTGCCGTCTTCGCCCGAAGCATAGGCGTGCACGGCAAGGCGGCGTTCGCCTTCCTGTTTCAGATGGGGGATGATGTTGATCAATTTCTGGCGCGTAGGGGCGTTCAGGTCGCTGGACGTGCCGTCAAATTCCAGTGTCAGATCCGCAAGCGTAGGGACTTCGATATCCTGAGGTTCCAGCCGCGGCGGGGCAATGGCCACACGCGCCGGAATGGTTTCGATGTTTTTGCCGATTTGCACCAGCTGCGGTTCGGTCAGCGGCGGTGGAATATTTTCCATCGGCTTGGGCGCGGGCAATGCTGTTGCCGCTGTTTGGGTATCTGTTTGGCTCTCCGGAGCTGCCTGCGTTTCGGCAGATACGGGGATAGCGGGTGCCGCAGGCATGTCTTCGATTACAACCAAAGACGGACGGTTTGCAGGCATTTCACCGCGTGTCACGCTTGCTGCGGGTTTGGGCGTTTTCACTGCGGGCTTTTTAACCGGTGTATATACGTGGGCTGTGTCGGCCTGCTGTATTGCGGGCGCGGCTGCCGCCTTTGCGGGTTTGCGCAAGGGCAAAACATCGGGTTCCGGCGTTTCTTTTGCTGCAGTTACTGCGGGCGCTGTTTCAACCGGAAGGTTTCGTACGGTTTCCGTTATGGGTGCGGGGAAAGATTCCGCAGGCACCGTTTCGGGAACGGATGCCGTTGCAGCAGGTGCGACCGGTGCCAGGATTCCGGCTGCAATTCCGGCTGCTGGTATTTCATTTACGGGTGTTTCGGATACGGGTGCTTCGGTTATTGGCGCGGCTACGTCTTTGGCGGATGTTACCGTGCTGTGCGGGATAACGGGGGCATATTCATCCCTGCGCAGGCCGCTTGGCAATACGGGGCGTTCAAGCACCGGCGGGCGACCTGCACTGCGCGGCGTTTCTGCGGGGGGATAGGATAAAGGTTCCCGGCGCGGTTTTGCTGCGGCTGCGGGCTGCGCCGTTTGCGTTGCGGCAGCGGGAGGGGCAGTACGCGTTTCCGTTTGCGCCTGGTCTTCTTTTCCCGCGGCGGGCAGGGCGGGATGACGTTCCTGCGAAATCGGCATGGTGATGCGCGCGGGTTTTGCGGCGGGCTGTCTGGTTTCCGGCAGGATTTCGCGCACAGGACGTACCAAGGCAGGCGGCGGTACGTCGTCTGTTTTTTGCGATGCCGTACGCGGCATATCGTCTGCGGCGCTATGCTGTGCAGCAGGTGATTTGGGTGCCGGTGTTTCTTGTTCGGCCCGCACAACCGGTGCCATGCCTGCGGGCGGTACAACAGGGGCTGCGAACAGGGGCTTTAGCACGCGGGCAGGTGCGGCGGCCGCTGGGGCCGGTTCGGCTGCTGTGACTGCCGGCGCTTGTTGCGCTGTTTCCTGCGTTTGTCTTGCCGGCACATCGGGCGCTGCCTGACGTGCAGGGGCAAGCGCAGGCATGGGTTCGGCCAGCGGTGCGGGGCGGCGCAAAATAACGGGCGCCGTATTGGAAGGGGTATCGGGTTCGCGCGGTTTTTGCCATGCGGGGCGGCTGCCTTGCAGCGGGTTTGCGGGGGCTGCGGATTTTTCACGCGCCAGCGCATCCATATCGACTTCGACGTTCGGCTTTTCTGCTTTCAATTCGCGGTATTGCGCATGGGCCGTCATGGGCATGGCGACGGAAATCGCAACCGTAGCAACGCCGATAAGAAGATAACGTTTAAAAGACTTGCGGATCTGGGCAGGTGACATCACAGACCTTTCGGTTATGAAGCGGCGGCGCCGGTCGGTTATGACGCCGCAGCGCCGGCTTTGGACGTTGTGCTGCCAGTGGTTTTGACGCGCATGGCGATGTCTTTGTGCAAGGCGCCGTTTGCGGCGACAAGGCTGCCGCCGGTGCCGAAGTTTTTGCCCATTTTGGCATCGGTTGCAATACCGCGCGCTTCGCGCACCAGAACGATGCCGGCGGCCACGTCCCAGAACCCGCCGCTGATATGCGATTTGCAAAAGGCGTCCAGACGTCCCGATGCGACATAGGCAAGGTCAAGGCAGGTGCTGCCCATGTTGCGGATGATGGTGCCGGATTTGACCAGCGTGCCAAGGCCTTCGACGCTGTCATAGGCGGCATGGTGCAGGGCGATGGCGGCTTCGGCCAGCGAATTGCGGCCCGATACCTGAATGCGGCGGTTGTTCAAATAGGCGCCAAGGCCTTTTTCCGCCCAGAACAATTCGTCCTTGACCGGATCGTAAATAACGCCCGCAACAACATCGCCGTCTTTTTCCAGCGCGATGGATACGCACCAGTGCGGAATGCCGTGCAGGAAATTCATGGTGCCGTCCAGCGGATCCACGACCCAGCGGTACGCAGGATCTTCGCCTTTGACTTCGCCGCTTTCTTCCATCAGGAAACCGTATTTGGGGCGCGCTTTTTGCAAAACTTCGCGGATGATTTTTTCGGCTTTATGGTCGGCGGTGGAAACGAAATTGCCGGGGCCTTTGCGCGATACCTGCAATTGCTCTACTTCGCCAAAATCGCGCACCAGCGAACGGCCTGCCTTTTCGGCGGCTTCTACCATGACGTTCATATGTGCGGAGCGGCGGGCGATAGCCATCTCGGTATCCTTTTGGTTTGTCGTTTTTATTTTTATTAGGGCTGTGCGGGGATTTGCTGTTTTCCTGCACCGGCCCCGCGGTGAAGCGGGAGGCCGGCGCCGGAATATAAAATCCTGCCCAGTTTATGGGGTCTTGCGCGGATTAGTCTTTCGCGCGTTCGACGTAGCTGGAATCTTCTGTACGTACAACAATGCGTGTGCCGGAGCCGATATGCGGGGGCACCATGACGCGCGCGCCGTTTTCCAGCACAGCGGGTTTGTACGAGGAAGATGCCGTCTGGCCTTTGACCACAGGGTCGGCTTCGACGATTTCCATGATAACGGTTTCAGGCAGGGTGATGGCGAGAGGGCGCGCTTCATGCATTTGCACCTGAACGATCATGCCATCCTGCAGGAAAACAGAAGGTTCGCCGATCAGATCCTGACTGATAATGATCTGTTCGTAGTTTTCGTTGTTCATGAACGTGTATTCGCCTTCGTTCGCATAGAGGAACTGGAATTCATGTTCTTCCACGCGGGCGCGTTCAACCATATCCTGCGTTGCGAAACGCACGTCGGTTTTGGTGCCCGACATAATATCGCGCATGACAACCTGCGCAACGGAGGCGCCTTTGCCGGGGGTGCGGATATCATTGCTCATCACGACCCAGAGTTTGTCGTTGTATTCCACCACCATGCCTTTGCGGAGGGTGTTTGCTGCGACTTTCATGTGTTCACCTTAAGGATTTTATATTGTCATATTTTATGCGTGAGGCTGTCTAGGGCTTCTTGCCCAGACGCGAGACGATGGCTTTTCCTAAATTCTTTAGGGCAATTTGTAAATCGTTTTCTTGGATATCGTCCACAAGGCTATCAATCTTTTGCTGCTCTTGCATCGTCAGGGGACGGGTTAGAGGGGCTCTGACGCGTTTATTATCCATAACGCCAGAGTGCTGGATGATCTTGATATCCTTGATGGCGCTATAGCCAAAAAAGACGTTCAGTCTTTCGACCAGCAGGTCTTTTTGATAGCTCAGTTCCAGCGCGAAGGCGGGCTGCACGGCCAGATGCAGCGTGGCTTGCGGCGCGGCTTTGGGCGGGGTTTTGCCGGTTTTGCTGTCTTTCTTATCCGTGGCGCCCGTGGCGCGTTTGTCTTTGCCGCCCGTGGCGCGGCTGTATTTCAGCTCCATCGGGGTGGTCTGGGCGGCAATATCGGGGCCGGCGATATGTTCCCACTCCGCCAGCAGCTTGCCGAACAGCATGTTTTTCTTCCCAAAGATATCCTTGGTCAGGGCGGGGACAAGGTCCGCAACAGGGCGTGGACGGTTGGGTGTTGTCATGGGGACCGAGTATGGCTATTTAAATCCCTATGTCCAGAACCAAAAAGACAGACATAACGGGCTTGCAGCAAGCCTTGCTCGGCTGGTTTGACCGTCACCGGCGGGTCATGCCGTGGCGCGCCGCCAAGGGACGCCGCGCGAACCCTTATCATGTCTGGCTGTCCGAAATCATGTTGCAACAGACGACGGTTGTCACGGTGGGGCCTTATTTCACCAAATTCATCGGACTGTGGCCGCGGGTGCAGGATTTGGCGGCAGCAGCGCAGGATGACGTGCTGACGGCCTGGGCAGGGCTTGGATATTACGCCCGCGCCCGCAATCTGCATAAATGCGCCCAGACGGTGGTCAGCCAATACGGGGGCAAATTTCCGGCGGATGAGGAGGCTTTGCTGGCCTTGCCGGGTATTGGCCCCTATACGGCGGCTGCTGTGGCCTCGATTGCTTTTGACAAGCCTGCCGTCGCCGTGGTGGGAAATGTGGAGAGGGTTGTCAGCCGTTTTTACGGGATAGAAGA
>JAVEWI010000054.1:0-8593 GCA_034004625.1 Bdellovibrionales bacterium | reverse complement strand
TGGTCAGTCAGGAAGTCGCCATATTCAACGACACCGTGCGCGATAACATTGCCTATGGTACCGAAGGCGCCAGCGAAGACGACATCATCGCCGCCGCGCAAAACGCCGCCGCGCATGAATTTATCATGGAATTGCCGGATGGATACGACACTGTCGTGGGCGAAAACGGGGTGAAGCTTTCGGGCGGGCAGCGCCAGCGTATTTCGATTGCCCGCGCCATGCTGCGCAATGCGCCGCTGTTGTTGCTGGACGAAGCCACCTCGGCGCTTGATACGCAATCCGAACGTCTGGTGCAATCTGCACTTGACCGTTTGCAGCAAGGCCGCACCACCATTGTGGTTGCGCACCGCCTGTCCACCATTATGGATGCGGATGTGATTTATGTTCTGAAAGAAGGCCGCATTGTCGAAACCGGTAACCACGCCGCACTTTTGAACGCGGGCGGATATTACAGCCGGCTGTACGGCAACATGATACGGGAGACAGTTTAAGATGATCCTTTTTCTGGTACGCGGCGCTTTTTACATTCTGGCGTTCTACGTTATTATCATGGCGATTGTTTATGTCGCCCAGCGCAGCTTGCAATATTTTCCGGACAAAAATAATCCCGGTGATCCTGCGGACAGCGGCGTGCCCGCCATGCGCATTGTTGAAATCGGCACCGAAGACGGTTTCATGCTGAATGCGTGGTTTGCGCCGCCGGAAAACAAAAACGGTTATATCGCCGTTATTTTTCATGGTAATGCAGGCCATATCGGCCACCGCGCGATCAAGGCGCAGCATTTCATCGACAAGGGCATGGGCGCTTTGCTTTTGGATTATCGGGGTTTTGGCGGCAATCCTGGCGCACCTTCCGAACAAGGACTTTACAAGGATGCCCGCGGGGCGCTGCGTTTTCTCGAAAAACAGGGATATAGCCAGTCACAGGTTATTTTGTACGGCGAAAGCATTGGCAGCGGCGTTGCCGTGCAGATGGCCTATGAAATACAGCCGCGATACCTGATCCTTGAAGCGCCGTTTTCAAGCGCGGTCGATGTCGCCAGATTGCGGTATTATTTCCTGCCCGTGGATTGGTTGATGAAAGACCGCTTCGACAGCGCATCCAAAATCGGAGGTATCAAGACCAATTTGTTAATTGTACATGGTGACGAAGACGGCGTGATTCCCATCGAACTGGCGCAAATTTTGTTTGAAAAAGCAAACCACCCCAAAGAATTCGTAGCCATTAACGGCGGACATCATAACGATTTGTATGACCACCATGCCGGCCATATCATTGGCGAATGGCTGGAAAAACAACTGGCGGCAGAAAAACCGCAGGGCAATCATACGGGCCCCTTTGGCGAATGATGCCCGCCGCGCTGCACCCCTGTTTTACGGATGATATCCGCGCCGCCGCCGCGCGTGTGGCGGGGCAATCGACCCATGTACGGCTGGACGAAAACACCATTGCGCCGTTTACGCGGGACATTCTGGCATCGCGCCGCGCGCAGATGACGGCGCTTGATGTGCAAACATTGGGCGGGGGCGAAACGCCGGAACAAAAAATTTCCTACGCCTTGATGCTGGACGCGCTGAATTTCGGTTCCGGATATTTTGAATTGGCACGGAAAAGCGGGGCTGTTTTGGAATATGCCGACTTGGCACAGGCTTTGCGCCGCTCCTTTGACCATGGCGGTTTTGATACGCCCGCACGATGGGCCGAAACCACGGCACAGGACTGCCATAGGGTTTTATCCATTCCGCCGCATGCACACGAAAAGCTAGATGAATTAATGATTTTATTCGCGGCGCATTTGCGCGAAGCAGGCGAAAACCTGCTGCGTGATTACGGCGGAAAATCCGTGCATCTGCTGGAAACGGCGGACGGGTCGGCGGAGAAACTGGCATCGCTGGTCGGTAGCTGGCGCGGGTTTTATGATGTCGCGGATTACCGCGGCACGCCCGTGCCCATATTCAAACGCGCGCAGATTTTTGCCGCCGATGTCTGGCTGGCGCTGGGCGCGACAGGCCTTGCGGATTTTACCGACATGCACCGACTGACCATTTTTGCCGATAACATGTTGCCGCATGTATTGCGCCATGCGGGGATTTTATCCTATACGCCGGATCTGGCCGCACGCATTGACGGCGGCATTGAGATTGCAGCGGGCAGTGAAGAAGAAATTGAAATGCGCGTGCTGGCTATTCATGCCTGCGAATTGATGCGCGATGCGGCGCATGCGGAGGGGCATACGGAGATTACCGTGGTCAATCTGGATCATATCCTGTGGAACCGGGGGTATGAACCGGATATGCTGGCACTGCCGCGTCACCGGACGTTGTCCGTCTGGTATTAAAAGTATTTTTTAATGTCTATAAAAAGCCCCAGTGCCGCGCCGGCCGCAGCGGGGAAAAGGGCATAGCCGCCATACCCTGCATCCATCAAAGCCCATCCCGCAAGCCCCGCGATAACGCCGTAGCGTATCATGCGCATGCGGAAAACCCAGGCAATGGACAGAAATGCGCCACCAAGGACGATAACAGCAAGACTCTGTGCGACAAAAAAACCGCTGATAACAGCGACGACATATAGACCGACGCCCAGATAGTAAAGCCAGCTGCTGTCGCCCGCAAAAGATTGCAATCCCCAGCCGCCAGCCGCCGCCAGTCCGGACAGCACAGCCGAGCTTATCATCTGGCGCAGCGTAAGAATGCCACCTGAAGTACCGCTTCCGCCATTAGGCGTATGAGGCCCCCGTCCCATGCGGGCAAGGTCATCGGCGCCCATTTCTGTGGCGTTTCTGGGCGGGCCCAAGGCGTCGCCATAGGTAACCCGCTTTTTATATTCTTCCCAGAAATCGCTCACAGCGCGGATGGCTTCCTTATGTTTTATTTGCGTTTGTCGAGGGACACATATTCACGCGCGATCGGCCCGGTATAAAGCTGACGCGGACGGCCGATACGCTGGGTGGGCTCTTCGATCATTTCTTTCCACTGCGCAATCCAGCCGACGGTGCGGGCCAGCGCGAAGAGAACCGTAAACATCGACGTGGGGAACCCCATGGCTTTCAGGATAATGCCCGAATAGAAATCCACGTTGGGATAAAGTTTTTTCTCGATGAAATAGGGATCTTGCAGCGCGATTTTTTCAAGCTCCATCGCGATGTCCAAAAGCGGGTCGTTGACATTCAGCTCTTTCAGAACTTCATGGCAGGTTTCACGCATGATTTTTGCGCGCGGGTCAAAGTTTTTATACACGCGGTGGCCAAAGCCCATCAGGCGGAAGCTGTCGTTTTTATCTTTCGCGCGGTTGATGAATTCGGGGATACGGTCAACCGTGCCGATTTCTTCGAGCATTTTAAGAACGGCTTCGTTAGCGCCGCCATGCGCAGGGCCCCACAGGGATGCAATGCCCGACGCGATACAGGCAAAAGGATTGGCACGGGAAGATCCCGCCAGGCGCACCGTGGATGTGGATGCGTTTTGTTCATGGTCCGCATGCAAAATCAGAATACGGTCCATGGCGCGGGACAGGATGGGGTTGATTTTATAAGGCTCGCTCGGCACCGCGAAGGTCATGTAGAGGAAGTTTTCCGCATAGCTCAAATCATTGCGCGGATACATGAAAGGCTGGCCAATGGAATATTTATACGTCATCGCCGCAATGGTAGGCATTTTCGCAATCAGGCGGAACGCCGCAATTTCGCGCTGGCGCGCGTCTTCGATATTCAGGGAGTCGTGATAGAAAGCGGACAGGGCACCAATGGTGCCGACCATCACAGCCATGGGGTGGCTGTCGCGGCGGAAACCGCGGAAGAAAAACTGCATCTGTTCATGCACCATCGTGTGATTGGTGACGATGTTGACGAATTCTTCCTTTTGTTTCGCGTTCGGCAATTCGCCGTTCAGCAGCAGGTAACATACTTCGAGATAGTCGCTTTGCTCCGCCAATTCCGAAATGGAATAACCACGGTGCAGCAGCACGCCTTCGTCACCGTCAATATACGTCAGGCCGCTTTCGCATGCCGCGGTGGATGTAAAACCCGGATCATAGGTGAACATGCCGGTTTCCGCATAAAGCTTGCGGATGTCGATCACGCGGGGGCCGGTGCTGCCGTCCATGACCGGAAATTCGTATTGTTTGCCGGTTTCGTTATCGGTCAGGGTAACGGTTTTATTGGCGGGGGTATTTGTCATTTTCTGGGTGTTCCTGCAAAAGAGGCCTTGATGCAAGCCGAGGATAAATATCTTTGATTAATAATAGTTTAAGTTCGTACTATTTCAATTCTTCCTTTTGCCGCGCTGCGCAATTTTTTTGAGAAAAGTACTTTGATAGGAATTTGTTAACGGATATACCATAAGATATGGACAAAAGCAGAGGATCCTGAATATGGCGAACAAGTTCACGGCCGAATACGAATTTTATCCGGCAGAAGACAAATACGAAGGCGATTGCCACCGTTATACCTTGCGCGACCAGCGGGGCTTGAGCGGTGCGGATTTGTCGTCGGTCGAGCTGCGCCAGAACCCTTATCAAAAAGACAAATTCGAAGTCACTCTTTCGTTCGATACCGAAACCGCCAAACGTGACAGCCGCATTGAAAACGTCAAAGGCCTTTTGGAAGGCAATGCCGGCGTTGAAGGCAGCGTGAAAAGCCACGGCAATGCTTCGGGGTTTAGCGTGACGGTGGAATGCAAAGACCAAAAAGACCTGATGCGTCTGGCGGTGGCTTTGTCGCATGACGCGCCCAAGGGCCCGCGCGGCGATGCCGTGCATTACCCGTTAATGGATGCCGATGTGGCGGGGCAAATTATCGGGCGCGAGCTTGACCGTTTGCAAATCACGCCGGTGCAGGCGGGGCTGATTTCCGTGACGACCGATGTGATGACGGCAGAGCGTGCGAAATTGATGGGATTGGAAAAACCCGTATCCTATGTGGATGCTGATTTTTCGGGCTATCCCGTATCGCCCATCGCGGGTCTGCGCGAAGATGGCGTTTTCAGCGATCTGGACGGTAAAACCGCCATCGAAGTCAAAACCCGCATAGACATTCGCGGCGGCCAAGGCCCGCGCGTGCTCGACGCATTGCAAAAAGACGGGCTGAACGCAGTACGCAGTCAGGACGGGCAATTTATCAACGTGCGCGCACCGGCCGATGCCGTGGCGGGTGCTTTGGAAAAATCCGGTCTTTTGGCGCCGGCAGTCAGCGGGGCGATTAAATCCGCCGCCGAAGCCGCACATCCCGACCAGCAAAAAATCAATATGCAGATTGCATCCGCCGCGCCGCCGCAAACAAAATTTGCCGCGCCCGCAAAATCAAAAATGTCGATCTGATTTTTTAAACAACAAAAAACGGCTGCATTTTATTGCAGCCGTTTTTTGTATCCCGGTTAAGGGAGATTGTATTACGCCGCGTTGGGGCCTTTCGGCTTGGCTGCGGCGGCGGGCTGTGCGGTTTTCGGCAATTGATGCGCGTTATGTGCGTCATCATTGGCGATTGCGCCCGATTTAACGGTTTGGGGGAAATGGTCTACTTCCACCACCGCACGGCGCAGTTTGTCCGTGCGTTTCAGCACTTCTGCTTCATCCGCGGTCAGCACGTTTGCGGCAACGGCGGCTGCAATCACCGCATCGCGGCCTGTGCCTTTTTCCACGGTGCCTGCTTTTTGCGCTTTGTAGAGTTTTTTCTCCAAAGGCTCGCTTTCAACCACGGATTTGAACGCAGCTTCCAGTTTGCCCAAAGGTTCGTTTTCATCCGCCGGTTTGTAAATGCCGCCAGTCAGACGTTCGCGCGTTTCACCGGGGTTGCGGATGGTATCGGCCGCCAGTTTATCCAGTTTATCGCTGGGTGCGGACGTTTGGTATTTGTTCAGGAAAGGCACAGCCATGCGCGGGAAGACGAAGGGTTGCAGAGCTTTACCGACCACGCGGTTGGGGTGGTTTTGCAAAGCCTGATCCAATGCCTTTTCCGCGTTATGCAAGGCATGCTGGCAAGCCCAGTGCACCAGAGGCAGGTCTTCTTTTTTCTGCCCGTTCTTTTCGTAGTACCAAAGAACAGTCGAAGCCAGATAGAGGTTGCTGTAAACATCGCCCAGACGTGCCGAAACACGTTCGCGGAATTTCACGCCGCCGCCAAGGGTAGCCAGCGTTGCTTCCGCCGCAAGGTTGAAAGAAGCGCTGAGACGGTTGATCTGGTTATAATATTGCTTGGTCTTTTTATCGACGCCAGCGGGTTTTTTGCTGAACGCGCCACCGGTGATACCGTAAACAACCGATTTCGCAAAGCTGCGGATACCGTTACCCACATGTTTCACCAGCGTTTTGGCCAGTTTGCCGAGAGCTTTGTTCGGATTGGGTTCTTCAACCGCTTCCAGCTCTTTCAGCACATAAGGATGCGCACGCACCGCGCCCTGACCGAAAATAATCAGGTTGCGGGTCATGATATTCGCGCCTTCCACCGTGATGGCGATGGGGATGCCTTTGTACAAATCGGCAAAGGTGTTTTTCGGTCCGTTCACAATGGCTTTACCGCCGTGAATATCCATGGCGTCGTTCACAATCGTGCGCATGGATTCCGTCAGGTGGTATTTCAAAATAGCCGAAGGAATAGCGGGGCGTTCGCCGCTGTCCACCATTTGCAATGTCGCTTCGCGCGCCGCATTCATCATGTATGTCAGACCCGCCATTTTACCCAGCGGTTCTTCGATACCTTCGAAATTGGAAATGGATGTATTGAACTGCTTGCGCGTGCGGGCATAGGCGCCGCTGGCATAGCTGGACAATTGCGCACCGGCGGTGGACAGCGCGGGCAGGGACAAGGAACGTCCGACCGCAAGGCTTTCCATCAACATTTTCCAACCCTGACCGGCGCGTTCCGGCCCGCCGATAATGTTATCGAGAGGGATGAAAACGTCTTTGCCGAAATTGGGGCCGTTGTGGAACGGCAGGTCCATCGGCGCATGACGGTCGCCAATGGTAACGCCCGGCGTATTGGCGGGGATCAGGGCGCAGGTAATACCCACGTCCTTTTTGTCTTTGCCCAGCAGGTTGTCGGGGTCTTCCAGTTTGAACGCAAGACCGACCAACGTGGCAACAGGGCCCAGCGTGATGTAGCGTTTTTCCCAATCGAGTTTGATACCCAATTCGCCTTTTTCGTTCTTCACCACAACGCCGCGCGCGGAGATATTGCCGGCATCGGAACCTGCTTCGGGTTCGGTCAGGGCGAAACACGGAATTTCGCGGCCATTGGCAAGACGCGGCAGGTAATGGTCTTTTTGATCTTGCGTGCCATAAGCGTGGATAAGCTCTGCCGGGCCGAGAGAATTCGGCACCATCACGGTAACCGCGGCGGCAATGCTGCGGCTCGCGATTTTAATCACAACCGCGGAATGCGCGGCGGATGTAAAACCATGCCCGCCGTATTCTTTGGGAATTTCGAGGCCCATGAAGCCTTTTTCTTTGATGAAATCCCATGCTTCCTTGGGCAGGTCGCCGTCTTTGCTGACCTGGAACGTGTCGATCATTTTGCAAAGTTCTTCGACGGGGCCGTCGATGAAGGCTTGTTCTTCGGCGGTCAATTCCAGTTTGGGCAATTTGAACAGCACGTCCCAGTTCGGCGTGCCTTTCATCAATTCTGCATCCCAACCCACGGTGCCGGATTCCAAGGCTTCCTTTTCAGTCTGCGAAATCGACGGCAGGATACCTTTGAAAGTATCGACAATTTTTTTGCTGAGTCCCATGAAGACGGTCCTTCCTCGTTGACAAAAACACGTTAAATCCTGTTACACACCGTTTTTCGTCCCGAAAAAGACTCTATCAACCGCTGATGCCGCTTGGGCGGCTTGTTGTTTTTTGAAGCTGGCTGTTGTCTTGATATGTTAAGACTTATACGGCATTCACGGGGTGAGGCCAATAGGTAAAATGATTAGACATAAGCCGCGCAAAAATGCCGCAGAGCAACATGAATGCCGCACGGCATAACATCAATAAGCCACACATCATTTCTTGAAGATTTAAAGCTTAAGCCTTCACATCCGACAATCGTGCCAATGTTTCTTCTTTGCCCAGAATTTCGGCAACGTGAAAAATGGACGGGCTGTTGGTGGTGCCGGTAATGGCGGCGCGCAGCGGCATGGCGACTTTGCCAAGCTTCAGGCCTTTTTGCGTGCCGTATTCTTTCAATGCGGTTTCAATCTTTTCTGCTTTGAAATCGTCCAGCGATGCCAATGTCTGGCTGACTTCTGCCAACATCGCGCGCGTATCGGCATCCAGAACCTTGGCTGCGTCTTCGGTCAGCGGCAAGGGACGCGGGCGGACAAAGAACATGCCCGCATCGGCAAGCTCTATCAACGTGCTCGCGCGTTCTTTCAGCGCATGCAGGCCGGATTTAAAACGCGCCACACCCGCGGCATCCGGATCAGCACCCAGATTTTCGGTGATATAGCGCATGGTCAGGTTCATCAAACGGTCTTCGTCCGCCTGACGCATATAATGCGCATTCACATGGGCCAGTTTGGCAAAATCCATACGTGAAGGCGATTTGCCAATACCGTCCAGCGTGAACAGTTTAACGGCTTCTTCGGTATCCACAATTTCTGTATCGCCATGACC
>JAVEWI010000053.1:0-8595 GCA_034004625.1 Bdellovibrionales bacterium | reverse complement strand
TGACATCTGCGGTACAGGTCAGTTTCAGCCCCAAAAACGAAAATGAAATGTTCGACATGGCGCGCCGCGCCTATGCCTTGACGCCGCTCTTGATGGCCGCTTGCAACAGTCTCAGCGGTTATGTGGTGGGCGAAGATGAAAAACTCGGCGTTCTGCCCCGCGCGAAATATTATCAGGGCTATGGCCGTGCAGGCGGGCTTTCCGAAGCTTTCCTGAAAGCCTCCAACGGCAAAGAATTTATCCAAGGCCACATCCGCGAAGTTTTCGACGCCCCCATGCACTTCGCCTATGACAAGGAAGGCAATCTTTTCCCGGCCAGCCGCGAAAAACCGATTACCTTCGCAGGCCTCGCCGCGATGGGGCTGAACAACCAGTCGAATTACGAACTGGCTGAAACATTCCTGTATAACGACATCAAAATCTGCAACCTGCGTGACGAAGCGGGCAATGTGGTGGGCAAACGTATGGAAGTACGCGGCGCCGACAGCGGCATTGACCAGCCCGTGATGGCGGCATTGCTTTCCGCCGCGATTGTACCGACAGGGGCGCAGGCAAAGGCTTTTGACGCGCTTTTGACCGAATACGGTTTTACCGGCAACCCGAAAATCGACGCGCCGCTGTATGTGGCAGGGCGCGAGGCTGTGGTCAACCACGGCGGTAAATTCATGGATGTCGCATTTGGCAAAGACCCGCAAACGGGCGCGGCGCGTTCGCTGCGTGATTTCGCGGCGGATGTGGCGAGCATCGTAGCCGAACGCTACGAAAAACAGCCGGAACTGGCATCCGATGTATCGCGTCTGGTGCAGGTTTTGTTGACGGGTGATTGCGATGCAAAATTGTTCTCGCAAAAATTCGACAAACTGGCCGATGCCGCGGATTATATGATGGCGCAGGCAAAGCCGGAAAACAAACCGCAAACGCCCGCACCGCAAATGCGTTTGTCAAACGGCAGATAATTTTGGCTAAAAGCAAAAAACACCCCGCAGATGATGCGGGGTGTTTTTTTATGCGCGGTTTTAAGTGCGGATTTGCAGCATGAATTCTTCGCGCAGGTCATCGTCGTTTTTATAGGCG
This sequence comes from Bdellovibrionales bacterium, assembly GCA_034004625.1. GTDB lineage: Bacteria > Pseudomonadota > Alphaproteobacteria > Micavibrionales > UBA2020 > UBA2020. The sequence goes on along the minus strand of JAVEWI010000053.1, from coordinate 7,521 downwards.
CCGGTATAGCGGGTGGTGACGGTAATGGCCTGGTCTTTGTGCACGCCGCGTACTTTCATGCAGAAATGTTCAGCCTCCAGCATCACGGCGATGCCTTTGGGTTTCAGGTGTTTTTGCAAGGCATCGGTGATTTCCGATGTCAGGCGTTCCTGTGTTTGCAGGCGGCGGGCGTATATATCGACCAGACGCGCGATTTTAGACAGGCCGATAATGCGTCCATTCGGGATATAGGCCACATGGGCTTTGCCCAGAAAGGGGGCGAGGTGATGTTCGCAGCGGGATTCAAATTCGATATGTTTCACCAGAACTGCACCGTCATATCCGCCGGTTTCGGAAAAAGTCTTGGCAAGAACCTCGCCCGCATCCATCGCATAGCCCGCGCAGTACTCATCGAATGCCTTGATAACGCGGCGCGGCGTTTCGCGCAGGCCTTCGCGGTTCGGGTTTTCGCCTACCCATGCCAGCAAAGTACGGATGGCGTTTTCCGCTTCATCGCGCGTGGGGCGTGCGGTGGTTTTGGTTGCCGATTTTTTTGTGGGCACTGTTTTGACGGCAGCTTTAGGTGCGGCTTTTTTCATGGTGGATTTTTTGCGTATTGTGGACATTTTTCACCTATGGATAAGACGCCTGATTATACGTCCCCAGCGGTAAAACCGCCAGATGCGATGCGCGATGCCATCCTGGGGCGGGGTTCTGGTAAGTCATGCACGGAGAGGTTGCACAAAAGAGTAATGCGGACGCGATATAGGTTGTTTTTCAATCATTTTTCATTATTTCTGTTTATAATCAGGGCTTCGGATGGCGGGTGACAATACAAATTCCGCCGCAAACCGGTGCAGTCAAAGTAACAGCAATAAACGAGGATGGGTGACGTTATGACGTCTATGGATGATCGCAAACAGGCTTTTGAAAACAAATTCAAAATGGATGAAGAATTCCGCTTCAAGGTCAATGCGCGCGCGGTAAAACTGATGGGCTATTGGGCTGGCGAACAGCTGGGCCTGTCCGGTGCCGAAGCCGACGCCTATGCCGAAGAAGTGGTCGATGCCGATTTCGAAGAGCCCGGCAATCAGGACGTTTTCCGCAAGGTGCAAAAAGATTTCGCGCTGAAAGGCATGGACGTATCCCTGCATCACCTTGAAAACCAGTTCAACGTGCATATGGAAGAAGCGAAAAAAGCCTTGATGGAAGGTTGATCGTTTTATCCTCAGCCAAAACAAAAACCGCGCCCGTTACACGGCGCGGTTTTTGTTTGTGCGGATGTTTAGTTTGTGTCGTTTAAAAAGCTGCGCACAATGGCGACAGCTTCGGCAAGCCCCGTGCGCTCCACCGTGACATTGTCCGGAAAAGCGGCAGTCAGGCGTGTGGGCAGGGCGGAATCCAGCATCACAAAAACCCCGCGGTCATCGGCGCGGCGTACCAACCGGCCATAAGCCTGTTTGATTTTAAACCGCGTCAACATGTCGTCATAGGCGCGGCCAAAATGGTTGCGGCGTGCTTTGTGCAGCAATGTCGGGCGCGGCCACGGTACGCGGTCATAAACGCAGAGCCGCAATGAACGTCCCGGCACGTCAATGCCGTCACGCGTGGCATCGGTGCCGAGCAGGCAGGCGTTTTCTTCTTCGCGGAAAATATCGATCAGGGTGCCGGTTTCCAGCGGATCCACATGCTGCGCATAAAGGGGCAATCCCGCCGCGGCCAAGGGCGCGCGCAATCTTTGCTCCGCCGCTTTTAATCTTTGCACGGCGGTAAAAATACCCAGCGCACCGCCGCCCGATGCCTTGAACAATTCGCGGAATGCGGCGGCCACGGCATCGGGGTCTTCTTTTTTCACATCGCGCACCACAATCACGCGGGTTTGCGCGGCATAATCAAACGGTGACGGCAAATGGAATGCGGATGTGACGTCGGGCGCGGACAGGCTGCCGATACCGCTGCGGGCAAAGGGGGATTGCCATCCATCTGCGTCTTCGTCGGTCTGGTCGCGCAGCGTGGCGGATGTCACGGCAACGCCCTGCGCATGCGGTTTTAATTTCGCGGCAAAAAGCGCGGCAGGGTCAAGCGCGTGGCGGTAAAACCCTACGTCAAATTCATGCCCGTCCACGCGGGTGATTTCCAGCCAGTCCACCACGTCATCCGTGGCTGGCGCGCGCAGGCTGTCCAGCATCGAAATCCACCCGCCCAGCACATGCTGCGCACGGCGGTTCAGGGATGTTTCCATGAATTGCAAACGCTCCCGCGCACTGCTGTCCAGACTGCCGGCGTCATCGACCATGCGCTGGTGCAATTTTTTGGCCAGCGCCAGCATGGGTTTTTGAATATCGCGCAGCCGCAGGGACAGGGTATAGCCCGCTTCGATCAAGCCGGGGATGGCGGGTTGCAGCGGGGTTTCAAGTCCGTACATGCCGTTTTGATTGGCCTCTGCATTGCGGGTTTTGATTTGTTGACGGCAGAGCGACAGGAATTGTTCGCACACGCCCTTGGCCGCGCCGTCCCACAATCTTTGGCGCCAGCCGGGGCCGGGCAGGGCACGGCTGGCTTCGATAATCGCATCCAGATCCGCCTTGGCTTCGGCATCGCCGTTGACGAGTTCTTCGGCGCGTTTTTGCAATCCGCGTGCGCGGCTTTTTTGTCCCGTCTCCGCGCCCAGCAGCCAGCGGCGCAGGTCCGCCGTTTCCGTGCCGTCAAGGTGGCAGGAAAAAGCGCCATCGGCCGCTTCGAACAAATGATGTCCTTCGTCAAAAACATAGCGCGAGGGTAAAACGTCTTCCGGCCCGATGACGGCGGTCTGGTGCATGACCAATGCATGATTGGCGATGACGATATCTGCGCGTTTGGCCTTGCGGATGGATTTTTCAACAAAGCATTTATCAAAATGCGGGCAGGCGGCATAAATACATTCGCCGCGGCGGTCGGCAAAGCTCATGATCCGGTTCCAGCCGATCAAACCGGGCAGCCATCCGGGGAAATCACGCCCCGCCAGATCGCCATCGGCGGTGACGGATACCCAGCGCGCCATCAATCCCAGCGCCGTCGCGTTCAGGTCATGCGTCATGATGCTTTGCGATTGGGCGATGTCTTCGAAATTCAGCAGGCAGAGATAATTTTCGCGGCCCTTGCGTGTGACAACCTTGCGCGCACGCTCCACCGGATCGGCGTAAAGCCTGTCAAGCTCCGCCTCCACCTGTCTTTGCAGGTTGCGGGTGAATGTGGATACCCAAACGGGCCCGCCGTTTTTTTCCGCCCATACCGTTGCGGGCGCGAGGTAGCCGAGGGTTTTGCCAATGCCTGTACCGGCCTCCGCCACCACCACATTCGGTGCATCGGGGTGGTTGCGCGGGGCGAAGGCATGGGTCAGGTTGCGGGCGTAATCATGCTGCTGCGGCCTGTCTTCGCGGTTTTGACGGCCGAGGAGCTGCGACAGCCGCGCGGCGGCTTCGTCCGCGCTGACGCCTTCGTGTCCGGCGGCGGGTTCGGGCGCATGCACGGCCCATTCGGGCAGCCTGTCCCATACGCGCAGGGCAGCGCGGATTTCGCCGCGGCTGGGCGTATTGTCGCTGCGCCCCAAAGCGGCCAGCACGGAAGGTGTCCATGGCCAACCGTAACGCTCCGCCGCGGCGATGGATGCGGCGGTGGCGGCGTTATCTGCCTGCCCGTGCATCAACCCCATCATGGCGGCAAGGGCGGCGGGTTCGCTGGCGCGGTTTTCGCCTGCGGTGTATCCATTGGTTTGTGCGCCAAGGTCGGCCAGCAAGTGACGCGCAATATCGCGCAGGGACAGGCATTGGTCTTCGGCGCTGTCGGGTTCCAGCAAATTCAGGCGGCGGGCCATGCCGCGCGGGGTGGGCACGGTAAAGGCGCCGGGATGGACAAAAGCAAAAAGCTCCAGCACGTCATAGGAATGGAAACGCTCCACCCCCAAATGCGCGGCAATATGCGGCGCATGGCACACCAGCGGCATCTGTTGCCGCACCAACATACGGGCGGCATCTGTGTCCAGCGGTTCAAACGCGCCATCGGTTGTCAGGCATAGCAATTGCAAACCGTCCAGCACCAGCACAGGCGCATCCGGCACCAAAAGACGGCGCGGCGCGGCATCGGCTTGCGCCGTATGTGATGCGGTTGTCATGAAACGGGGCTTGTGCCTTGCGTGGTTTTTGTTCTTGGCTTGTTCTTTTTTGTTGTAGCGGATTTCAGGCCGCGGGAATAGCAAAAACCACGGCGGCGCTGCGTAAATCAGCGATCATTATTTTTGCGGCGGTTTGGGCTGCGACGCATTTTTGTGCGCATTGTCCGGCGGCAAAATGCCGGGCGGTACGGGAATTTTATGGCCCAGTTCATCGGGGAAAACATGGCCGATGCGTTTGGCCACATGCTGCGGATGCCAATGCATATGGGTTTGCAGATGCATGGCGGCATGGCCGTGGCGGGCAAGGGTATTCAGCGCATCGCCCACGGGCAGGTTGGGGGTGATGAGCGTATCACGCAAAGGTACCGGCCCCTGCGCATGGCCGGTGCGGCACCAGACGTTCCAGTTATCATCCGCATTGCGTTTGGCAAAAAACCGCATGCCCGCAATTTCGGGCAATTTGATGACGTTGAGGTCTTGCAGTTCAATCGGCTGGTAATTGATCGCGCGGGCGATGCGGCTGGTAAAACGGGAAAATTGTGTGCGCAGGGGTTCATCGGTCAGGGCACGGCGCAGGGCGGTGATTTCTGGCGGCTCGTCCGTTTTGGCGGGTTTATGCAGATGGATGCGCAGCAAATCCTGCTCCGCCTCGTATCCTGCGGTCAGGAATTTTCCGGCGCGGCGCGCCACATCGGCTGCTTTTTTGAAAAAAGAGGTCACGTCAAAAGCCCATGAAAAGAGAAGCCATAGCCTAGCAAACTGAAAAATTATGTCAATGTGCGGGAAAAATAGTGTTAAAGCCTTGATTTGAACGTCTGTTTTTGGCAGATATGCAGCTGTTATAAAAAGGCTTTTTCATGCAAATCCGCTGTTTCCCCGTTACCACGCCCGAAGATATGGCAACCTGCCTTGCCATCCGGCAAAAAGTTTTTGTGGATGAACAGCATGTGCCGCTGGATCTGGAGATTGACGGCCTTGATTCCGCCGCCCGCCATTTCGCGGTGAAGGGCGACGGGGCATTGATTGCCACCTGCCGCATCCGCCTGACGGGCAGTGCCGCCAAAATCGAACGCGTCGCGGTGTTGAAAGAACACCGCAGCCGCGGTATCGGGCGGGTTTTGATGAAATACATCTTGCAGGAAATATCAAAGGCGGGCGATATTCAGCTGTTCAAGCTCAGCGCACAGGCCGAAGCCGTGCCGTTTTACGAGAAACTGGGCTTTCGCACCCGTGGGTCGGAATATATGGATGCCGGCATTCCGCACTACGATATGGTGCTTGAAAAATAAACCGATAGAAAGATGACATCATGTCCAAACAACAAGCCGAAACACATGCAACCGATTCCAATGCCTTGATCGAGGCGAAAATCGAAAACATGAAACAGTTGCAGTTGAAGGGTGTTAATCCCTTCGCTTACCGTTTTGACGTGACGGCCCATGCGGCAGATTTGCAAAAAAAATACGAAGGTCTGAAAGACGGCGAAACGACCGAAGACGTCGTGTCCGTTGCGGGCCGCGTCATGTCCAACCGCAATTCGGGCATGTTTATCGACCTGAAAGACACCACGGGCAAAATCCAGATTTTCAGCCACAAAGAACACGTGTCGCCCGAGCTTTTGGATCAAATGGCCTATTACGACATCGGCGACATCATCGGCGTGACGGGCAAGGTGCGCCGCACCCCGCGTGGCGAGTTGACGATCAATACCGAAAAAGTCGAAATGCTGACCAAATCCGTGCGTCCGCTGCCGGAAAAATATCACGGCATCCATGACGTGGAATTGAAATACCGCAAACGTTACCTCGACCTCATCATGAATGACGAAAGCCGCGAAACATTCCGCCAGCGCAGCCGCATTCTGGCCTTCATCCGCCAGGTTTTGAATAGCGATGGTTTCATGGAAGTCGAAACCCCCATGCTGCATTCCATTGCGGGCGGGGCGAATGCGAAACCGTTTTTGACGCATCACAATGCGCTTGATATGCAATTGTACCTGCGTATTGCGCCTGAACTGTATCTGAAACGTCTTGTGGTCGGCGGGTTTGACCGTGTGTTTGAAATCAACCGCTGTTTCCGCAACGAAGGCATTTCGGTCAAACATAACCCCGAATTTACATCGGTTGAAATCTATCAGGCCTATGCCGATTACCACGACATGATGGCCCTGACCGAACGCATTATCGAAGGCGCGGTCAAGATGTTGCATAACGGCGAAACCAAAATCAAATTTGGCGAGCGTGAAATTGATTTCAAAGCCCCCTGGGCGCGCAAGACGATGACCGAATTGGTCACGGAAAAAACCGGCGTTGATTTCGGCGCCATCCCCGATGCGAAAGATGCCGCGGCAAAAGCCAAGACCCTTGGCATTCACGTCAAGGAAGGCAGCAATTGGGGCGAAGTGCTGGAAGCCGTCTTTGGCGAAAAAGTCGAAGCCGATCTGGTGCAGCCGACCCATGTGATCGACATGCCCAAGGATATTTCGCCGCTGGCCAAAATCCACCGCGATAACGATACGCTGACCGAACGTTTTGAAACCTATGTGAACGGCTGGGAAGTGGCGAATGCGTTTTCGGAGCTTTCCGACCCGTTTGACCAATTGGCACGTTTCAAAAAACAGGTCGAAGCACGCGAAGCCGGCAACGAAGAAGCACAGATGCTGGACGAAGATTTCGTCGAAGCGCTGGAATACGGCCTGCCCCCCACGGGCGGTCTGGGCATTGGCATCGACCGTCTGGTCATGCTGTTGACCGACAGCCACAGCATCCGCGATGTGATCGCCTTCCCGACAATGCGCCCCGCGCATAAACAATAATGCGCCCTGCGCATAAATAAAAAGGGGCCCCGCGCATAAATAAAAAGCGTCGCACATATATATAGTCACAACAAACCCCCGTAGGCTTATGCCCGCGGGGGTTTGTTTATGGACGGGGGCGGGGGCATTGACAGCCGCGCCGGATTCGTGCGATTTTTGCCGAAATCATTTTGGAAAATAACGCATGTTCGGAAAACCGAAGAACATAGAAGGCCTGCCCGCCGAAGATCAGGCATGGGCGCATGCCATTGGCCGTTTCGGCGCGTGGAAAGACGCTTTGCAGCAGGCCGTGCAGGAAAACAAGCCTGCGCGCGTGCGTTATCTGATACGTAAACATGGCGCCGGACGTGAAATGCGTTATGCCTTGGCACTCGAAGCCGTTAATCAAGGCGCGGCGGCGGCGCTGGACGAAATATTGGCTTATCGCGGTTTTGATTTTTCCGACAGCTCTAACGGGGATGTGCGGCGGGCAAAGGTTTTGATGCAGCGTGCGCTGGACGATCAAAACCTGGACGTTTGGAAAGCGCTCTACCGTACCAATATCGCCGTCAATTATATGGTGGACTCCGAACATATG
>JAVEWI010000052.1:0-8644 GCA_034004625.1 Bdellovibrionales bacterium | reverse complement strand
GAAGCATCGAAAAGCGGATCGGACATCTGATAACCTTGGACGCGTAAAATCAACCGCCGCAAATGTCACGTGCGCGGCGCACCACGTCTTCGAACATTTCGGTGGTCAGGCGGCCCGTATTGACGTTGTAGCGGGAGCAGTGATAGCTGTCGATCAGCATCACATCGCTGCCCAGGTTTTTTTTCGGCGACAGGGGATAGGCTTTGTCATGCCCGAATTTGCAGGCTGCGGCGGTGAAGCCCAGCGCTTTCAAGACGCTTTGATGCGCAACCGTGCCAAGGGCGATGATGGCTTTCAGGCGTGTGAAGCCTTGCAATTCCCCTTCCAGATACGGGCGGCAGGCGGCAATTTCCGCAGGCGTGGGTTTGTTTTCGGGCGGGACGCAGCGCACGGCATTGGTGATGCGTGCGTCGATCATTTCGAGGCCGTCATTGGCGCGGCGGTCATAGGTGCCGCTGGCAAATCCGAATTTGACCAGAGTCGGATATAAAAGATCGCCTGCGTAGTCGTTGGTAAAGGGGCGGCCTGTGAAATTCGCCCCGCGCAATCCGGGCGCCAGTCCGACAACCAGCAAGGACGGGTTTGTATCGCCAAAAGATGGCACGGGCGCGTTGAACATCAGCGGAAACGTGCCGCGGTTGCCGCGCCGGAAATCGGCAAGGCGCGGGCAAGTCTGGCAATCCTGATCGGGGGCGGGGCATGGTTTCATGCGGCTGGTGTAACAGCCGGCTGCGGCCGGATCAAGTCTTCAAATAAAAAGGCGCCCTGGTAAACAAAGGCACCGCTGCGGATGGCGGGCAAAAAAACACCGGCAGGAATAAATCGCTGCCGGTGTTTTTCTTTTTAGCTTTATGCGGATCAGGCGCGGATGCGCGGCGTGCCGTCGCTGTCGCCATTGGCGGCGGGTGTTTGCGGGGCCTGGGTTTGTGCGCCCTGGCCTTGCGCTGCGCTGCCGCCCTGACGGGTGATGAATTCCATCAGTTCGACCAGGTCAATGAAATGGTCGGCCTGACGGCGCAGTTCATCGGCCACCATGGGCGGCTGGGTGCGAATGGTGGATACAACCGTGATGCGGGTGCCTTTACGCTGTACAGATTCCAGCAGGCGGCGGAAATCGCCATCGCCCGAAAACAGGACGATATGATCGACATGCTCTGCCAGTTCCATCATGTCGATGGCAAGCTCGATGTCCATATTGCCTTTGATTTTACGGCGGCCCATCTGGTCGGTGAATTCTTTGGCGGGTTTGGTCACCATGCTGTAGCCGTTGTAGTCCAGCCAGTCGATCAGCGGGCGGATGGGAGAATACTCCTGATCTTCCATCAGCGCGGTGTAGTAAAAAGCGCGGACAAGACGGCTTTGACCGGAAATCCAGTTCAGCAGGCGTTTGTAGTCAATGTCGAATTCAAGGCTCTTGGCGGCAGCGTAAAGATTCGCGCCATCTATAAATACGGCAAGCTTCTCTTCGGGGTAAAAAAAGCTGGCACCGGAAAACTCTGTATTTTTATTGTTATTTTTCAATTTGTTAACCTCAGCTTTCGGAAACATGAGCCCTTCCCTTGATTGAAGGGGGTGATTTTGTTAATTGTTTGTCGTTGGTGCTGTCCCCGTGTTCCGTAAATGGCGAATGGCGAGAAGCGGTGCCGACCATTATCAGGGATGCCCTCTCTAATAATCTTTGACCTTTGACACTGTCAAGTATTTTTATTAAAAATAGATCAAGCTCGAAGTCTTTGCTTATGTAATGCCTCTTTGGGCAAAAACAAGCCATTTTCAGGAATTTTTGTTGCAAAGCGTGGCGGCGGGTTTTATAAAAAATCCCTGTTTCACAGACTCGGGCGCCTTAGGGTAGCCTGCAGGGCTGTTTTTCCGGTTTCTGACATTAAAAAGGTGTTTGCTCCATGGCTCGTGTAACGGTTGAAGACTGCGTTCTCAAAGTGCCCAACCGCTTTGAACTGGTGCTGGTGGCATCGCAGCGTGCGCGTGAAATCGGTTCGGGCGCGGCATTGACCGTTGACCGTGACAATGACAAAAACCCCGTGGTTTCCCTGCGCGAAATCGCCGATACCGATATTTCGCTGGACGGTTTGCGTGAATCCCTCGTGAAAAACCATCAAAAAGTCATCGAAGTCGAAGACGAAGGCGAAGACATCATTGATGTGATGGAAGGCGAAAGCGAATGGGCGCAGGTTGCTGGCCAGGCCGCCGAGGGCGAGCTGGAAGGCGCCGGCATGGGCGAAGATCTGGGCGAAGACGCTGATGACGCCGACGATGCGGATGTCGAAGAAGCGGGCGAAGACCTTGCTGCCGCGCTGGGTGATGATTTTGGCGGTGACGACTTCGGCGGGGATGATAACTAAGCCCTGCGGCGTCGATTTTAACGCCAAATACCTTACAAAATTAAAAAAAGCCGCCTATACTTAAATGCTTGGGCGGCTTTTTTCATGTCGCCAGCCTGCCGGGCATGGTTCCGGCTTTTTGCGCGTGTTTGCGCGCACAACAACAAAAAACTTCAGGATGGCGGATGCTCCGGCAATATGAACTTGTAGAAATTATCAAGGCCTATGATCCCGATATGAACGAGGATCTGGTCAACCGCGCCTATGTCTATGCCATGAAGGCACACGGGGCGCAGACACGTGCATCGGGCGATCCGTATTTTTCGCATCCGCTGGAAGTTGCCGGTATCCTGACCGACATGAAGCTGGATACGGCGTCGATCTGCACCGCGCTTTTGCACGATACGGTGGAAGACACCGGCGCGACGCTGGAGGAAATCGAAAAACTTTTCGGCAAGGAAATCGCCCGTCTGGTCGATGGCGTGACCAAGCTGTCGAAAATCGAATTCCAGAGCGCGCAGGAAAAACAGGCAGAAAATTTCCGCAAGCTTGTTTTGGCGATGTCCGAAGATATTCGCGTGCTGCTGGTCAAACTGGCCGACCGTTTGCACAATATGCGCACGCTTCATCATATTCCGAAGCCGGAAAAACGCCGCCGCATCGGTCTTGAAACGCTGGAAATTTACGCGCCGCTGGCGGAGCGCATCGGTATCCACAAAATCAAGGAAGAACTGGAAGATATTTCTTTCGAAGCCCTGAACCCCGAAGCGCGCGAAAGCATTGCCGCCCGTCTGAATTACCTGCGGGACGAAGGGGGCGAGGTTGTCGTCAACCGCATTATCGAAGAACTGGTCAAAAAGCTGAAAGAAGCTGGCATTGAGGCCACCGTTTACGGCCGCGAAAAAACCAAATATTCGATCTGGAAAAAAATGCAGCGCAAGAACATCTCGTTCGAACAGCTGTCCGATATCATGGCTTTCCGCATCATGGTGCCGAATGCGGCGGAATGTTACCATGCGCTTGGCATTATTCACGGGCTTTACCCGACTGTGCCGGGGCGGTTCAAGGATTATATTTCCCTGCCCAAGCCCAACGGATACCGGTCGTTGCACACCACCGTTATCGGGCCGGAAAATCACAGGATTGAAGTGCAGATCCGCACGCTCGAAATGCACGAAGAAGCCGAGCTGGGGGTTGCCGCGCATTGGTCTTATAAACAAACGACCGAAGCGAAAAATACCGAAGGCCGTCAATACCGCTGGCTGCGCGAATTGATGGACATTGTGGAACATGCGCAGCGTCCGGAAGAATTCCTCGAAAACACCAAGCTGGAACTTTATCAGGATCAGGTTTTCTGTTTCACCCCCAATGGTGATTTGATTAACCTGCCGCGCGGCGCAACGCCGGTGGATTTTGCCTATGCCCTGCACTCCGATCTTGGTGACAAAACTGTCGGTGCCAAGGTGAATGGCCGTATCGTGCCGCTGAATACCAAGCTGGGCAATGGCGACCAGATTGAAATAACCACATCCAAAAGCCAGACGCCCAGCCCCAACTGGGAACGCTTTGTGGTCACGGGCAAGGCCAAGGCGCGTATCCGCCGTTTTGTCCGTCTGCAACAGCGTGAACAGTATATGAACCTTGGCAAGGCGATGTTGCAAAAGGTTTTGAAACAGGAAGGTTTCGATTACAACGAACGCCATTTCAACCACGATATTTATCGCCAGTTCAAAACCGAAAATATCGAAGACCTGCTGACGGGCATCGGGTCCGGCCATATTGCCAGCCGCGAGGTTTTCTACGCGCTGCATCCGGAACAAAAACCCAAGGAAGCGCCGCCATCCCTGCAAAACTTTATTGCACCTGCGGCGGACAAAAGAACGCATCAGAAAAATAAATCTGCCTCCATGCCGATCAAGGGGCTTATCCCCGGCATGGCTTTGCACTTCGCGCGCTGCTGCCACCCCTTGCCGGGGGACCGCATTGTGGGGATTGTCACGACGGGCAAGGGTGTGACCATTCATACGATTGATTGCGATACGCTTGAAAGCTTTGCCGATACGCCGGAACGCTGGCTTGACGTATCGTGGGAAGATGGCGAAGACAGCCCCGAAAGCCATGTGGGCCGTTTGTTGATTACCATGGCGAATACGCCGGGCGCCCTCGGTACGATTTCGACGGTGATCGGCAAAAACCAGGGCAATATCACGAATTTGAAAATCATGAACCGCTCGCTTGATTTCTGGGACATGATGATTGACGTCTATGTGCGCGACAGCCGGCACCTGAGCGATATTATCGCCGCCCTGCGCGCGACGCCGGAAATCACGTCCGTCAACAGGGCAAGGAGCCGGTAGCGCTGGGCGCCACATATGTTTAAACGTCGCAAGCCGCAAAGTTTTCAGCAGAAAATGCGTAATTTTTTCTGGCCCCTCATGGGGTGGCGGCGGCTGGGACGTTATTACATGCACCGTGTCGGACGACTGGCGGGAACGCCTTATTTTATCGCGGCGGGCTTTGCAAACGGGATTGCCATTTCGCTCACGCCGTTTTTGGGGTTTCACCTTCTTTTGGGCGCGTTTTTATGCTGGATGACGCGCAGCGGCGTGGTCGCCATGGTGATTGGGACGGCTTTGGCCGGAAACCCGTGGACGTTTTCCCTGATCTGGGTTGTGACATACCGCACAGGGCATTGGTTAATGGGCAATGCGGAAATGCTGCGCGAAGCACGCGCCATGGGGGTCAGCCCCGTGCCGCAGGATATCAGCCTGAAACTGCTGATTGAAAGCCCGATGGAACTGCTTGTTCCCATGACGATTGGTTGCATGCCGTATGTGCTGCCTGTCTGGCTGCTGAGTTTTTACGGCGTGCGTAAACTGGTGATGAGTTACCGGCGGACAAAGCCCGTGCCGGCGGTAGAGGAGGGCAGAGTGCTATGATTATCGGCACCGGAACAGATATTGTCAGCATAGACCGTATCCGCGGTGTTTTGCTCGACCATGGCGAACGTTTTGTCGAACGCTGCTTTACGGTGGAAGAGCGCGCGCATGTGGAATCCAAAGCAGGTGACAACAGCGAGCTGGCGGTTGCGGGCTATGCCAAGCGATGGGCGGCAAAGGAAGCCTGCGCCAAGGCCATGGGGCTGGGCATCCGTGATAATATCCATCTGAAAGACATTGCGGTTGTTAACGATTCTGCCGGTAAGCCGTCCCTGCGCCTGTCCGGCGGGGCGAAAGAGCGTTTGACCCGATTGACGCCAGAGGGTATGACGATGGATATACATATCAGCCTGAGCGACGAGCCGCCTTTTGCTCTGGCCTTTGTGATTATTTCGGCGCGATAAAAAGAAAACAGGATGAAACCCGTGACGGACCCGAACAAGATCTATACCGACATCGATGAAACGGAAGAAAAAAAACGCGCGGCGGCCAATGGCGGCGGTGATGGCACGCAGGGCGAGGAAAAACAAAAAGACGATTTTGTCGAATTGGGCAAGGCCATGGTGCTGGCCGCGGCGATTGCGCTTTTGATCCGCGCGTTTTTATTCGAACCGTTTAACATACCGTCCGCATCGATGTATCCGGCGCTTAAAATCGGCGATTATCTTTTTGTCGAAAAATATTCATACGGCTACAGCCGCTATTCCTTTCCTTTTGACATCGCGTCTTTTGAAGGGCGCTATGGTTCCGGCCGCCCCGAAACGGGGGATATTGCTGTGTTCCGCCAGCCGAAACAGCCGCATATTGACTACATCAAACGCATCATTGGCCTGCCGGGCGATACGGTACAGATGATCGAAGGCCGTTTGTATTTGAACAGTGTTCTGGTGCCGCGTGAATTTTTGGGCGCGGAAACCGTGACGGATCAGGACGGCACGCGCGTGTATCAAAAATATCTTGAAACCCTGCCCAATGGCGTGACGCATCATATCTACGAACTATCCGACTACGACCAATACGACAACACGCCGGTTTATACCGTGCCCGAAGGCCATTATTTCGCCATGGGTGACAACCGCGATGCGTCCATGGACAGCCGCGAGCAGATACAGGTCGGTTTCGTACCCGAAGATAATCTGGTCGGGCGTGCGGGTTTCCTGTTCTTCTCGACCGAAGGAACCGGCGATGCCTGCGTCAAGGAAGGTGCGCTGGCTGCTGTAAAATCGGTCTTCTGCCAGATGGTCGAAGGGCCCAAGGCCGTGCGCTACAGCCGTATTTTCCGCGGCGTCCATGGCCTTTGATATGGCCTCTGATCTTGAAAAAAAAATCGGCCACGTCTTTGCCGCGCCGCATTTGCTGCAAACCGCGCTAACGCATGGCAGTTTGCGCACGCCGCAAACCTATGAACGGCTGGAATTTCTCGGGGACCGTGTTTTGGGATTGGCGGTTGCCGCGCTTCTTTATACCCGTTTTCCGGATGAAACCGAAGGTGCGCTGGCCAAGCGTCACACCGCATTGGTGCAGCAGCCTGCCTTGGCGCTTTTGGCGCGCGGCATGGGGCTTTCGGATGCGGTGCGTTTGTCTGATGGCGAGCGCGGCGCGGGCGGCGCGGACAAGGATGCGATTTTATCCGATGTGCTGGAAGCCTTGATCGGCGCTGTTTTCATGGACGCGGGATATATGGCCGCGCATGATTTCGTGGCGCGGATTTATGGCGCGCGGATTGAACAGGATATGGCCCCGCCCGAAGACCCCAAATCAAAATTGCAGGAATGGGCGCAAAGCCGCAGCCTGCCGCTGCCGGTATATGAAGTCACGGGGCAATCAGGGCCGGATCATGCACCGCTGTTCCGCGTATCGGTACAGGTCAAGGGCTTCGCCGCACAGGAAGCCGAAGCACAAAGCAAACGCGCCGCAGAAAAAGCAGCCGCCATCTTGCTGCTACAAAAAATCGGAGAAAAATCATGACAGACAACGCCAATACCCGCTGCGGTTTTGTGGGCATTATCGGCGCACCGAACGCGGGTAAATCAACCCTGCTGAACCAATTGGTCGGTGCCAAGGTTTCCATCGTCAGCCCCAAGGTGCAAACCACGCGCGTGCGCGTCATGGGCATTGTCAACCACGGCGATGCGCAAATTGTATTTGTGGATACGCCCGGCATTTTCGCGCCCAAAAAACGCCTGGAAAAAGCCATGGTCGCCGCCGCGTGGCAAGGCATGCAGGATGCCGAGGTCACTGTTTTGCTGGCCGATGCATCCAAGGGCCGCGTGAATGCGGATACCCGCGCGATTATCGACAGGTTGAAAGCGCAGGATAAAAAAGTCGTTCTGGCGCTCAACAAAATCGACCTGCTGAAAAAAGAAAAACTGCTGGAGCTGGTGACTACGCTGAATGCCGAAGGCATTTTTACGGATGTCTATATGATCTCCGCCCTGACGGGTGACGGGGTTGAACGCATGATGAACGACATCGCATCGCGCATGCCGGCGGGGCCGTGGATGTTTGGCGAAGACCAGATTTCCGACATGCCCATGCGTTTGCTGGCGGCGGAAATCACGCGCGAAAAAATCTTTTTGCAGCTGGGCGATGAATTGCCCTATGCCTCTACCGTTGAAACGGAAAGCTGGGAAGAATTCGACAACGGCAGCGTGAAGGTATCTCAAACCATCTACGTGATGCGCGACACGCAAAAAGCCATCGTGCTGGGCAAGGGCGGGACGCGTATCAAAAAAATCGGCCAGGCCGCACGCGAAGAGCTGGAAGAAATGCTGGAGCGCCGCGTGCATCTGTCGCTTTTTGTCAAAGTGCGCGAAAAATGGACGGATGACCCCGCCCGTTATGCCGCATGGGGGCTTGATTTTAATAGCTAAATCCCTGAGCAGGTCTTGCGCTTGACAAAAAGATAGCGTTTTCTGTAAATTGCCTTTTTATTCAAAGGCGCAGGAATGCTGGCAAAAATATTCACCACCATCGCAGATAAAATCTGGCCGGAGCAGGCAGGGCAAGCCCTGCGCGATGCCGCGCGTGATGGCAATCTGATCTCTTTGCAAAAAGCACAGGCGCGCGGCGGTGATCTGCATGCGGCGGATGAAAACGGCCTGACGCCCCTGTGCCTTGCCGCGGCGGGCGGCCATGCGGCGGTGATAAATTATTTGCTGGATCAGGGCGTTGATATTGACGGCGGCCCCATGGCGGCGGGCAAGGGGCCTGCGCTGATGCAGGCGATTGCGCAGGGGCATAATGATTGCGCGCTGCTGCTGCTCGATCGCGGCGCGCGCATGGACGTGACAGATTACGAACAGCGCAGCCCGCTGCATCTGGCGATTTATTTGCAAAATGACGATATGGCCGATGTGTTATTAA
>JAVEWI010000051.1:0-8806 GCA_034004625.1 Bdellovibrionales bacterium | reverse complement strand
CACCCAGGGCGGTGTGTCTTCTTTTTTATCCGCCATGGTAAAATCGAAACTTTCGGAATATCCCTTGGCTTCGCGGTGGCCGAGGGGGATATAACATCCGCTGCCTTCCTCTGTCGCCATGGAAATGCCGACCAGATCCGCCATGGCGGGGGTCAGGCTGGTGGTTTCTGTATCAATGGCGACGCGGCCGCATTCTATGGCGCGGTTAATCCACGATTGCAAGGTGGCTTCGTCCTGCACCAATGTATAGCTGGCCGGTGTTTCGCTGCGGGGTTGTGCGGCGGGCGCTTCTGTGCTGCTGCTTTCCGCGCTGCTGGCGCCGAATTGTTTTTCCATCCGCGTCAGCATGCTGCGGAATCCTTGTTCGCGCAAAAAGCTGAATAATTTTTCGCGGTCGGGATGCGCGATTTTCAGGTCTTCAATCGGCATAGGCGCGGGGGCATGGGCGTCGAGCGCGACCAGCTTGCGCGATATGCGCGCCATTTCCGCGTGTTCGATCAGGCTTTCGCGGCGTTTGGGTTGTTTGATTTCCCCCGCGCGTGCCAGCAAACTGTCCAGATCGCCGTATTCGGTAATCAATTGCGCGGCGGTTTTAATGCCAATGCCCGGCACGCCGGGGACGTTGTCGATGGAATCGCCGGCTAATGCCTGCACATCCACGACTTTGTCCGGTGCCACGCCGAATTTTTCAAATACGTCTTCTTCGCCCATGAATTTGTTTTTCATGGGGTCCATCATGCGCACGCCTTCGCGCACCAATTGCATCAGGTCTTTGTCCGAAGACACGATGGTGACGGGCCATCCCTTTTCCCGCGCCAAACGGGCATAGGTGGCGATCAGGTCGTCTGCTTCGTATCCTTCCAGTTCGATACCGGGAATGGAAAAAGCTTCGGTCGCTTCGCGGATCAGCGGGAATTGCGGGATCAGGTCTTCGGGTGTTTCGCTGCGGTTGGCTTTGTATTCCGCATAAATATCGTTGCGGAAATTGGCGCGTTTCGCGTCAAAAATAACGGCGATATTCGGCACATGCATGTCGGATACCAGTTTGGCCAGCATGCTGGTAAACCCCATGACGGCATTGACGGGGGTGCCGTCCGGCCTGTTCAGCGGGGGCAGGGCGTGATAGGCGCGAAAAATAAAGCCCGATCCGTCGATCAGGAATAATTCATTCTGGCGGTCTTCTGCGGTCATGCTGGATACCGGTTTTTTCAGGGCATATGTGCTAATCATACTCCGAAAGTGCCTGTCTTGGGCGGCGATGTCCAGATAATTGACAAAGCCTGCTTCGGGCGTATTATGTCACGCAATTACAGCCCTTTGCCGGAGATTCGCCGCCATGCCGGATATGCCCCAAACCGATGCCGCCTCCGCCCTGGTGCCGGTTTATACCTATTTCCGGGCCGAAGGCGCTTCTTTGGATAAAATCGACACCATGCAGGCGGCGGCAAAAGAATTCGAAAAAATGAAAAAAGACCTGTGCAAGCGTTTCGGCGCGAACGAGGCTTTGTTCAGCACGGATAATACCGCAGGCGGACGTTTGACTATCACCGCATTTCATTACGCGCCGGTATTTGAAAAAAACGTGCCCGCGCATTGGGAAACCAGACGCCAGACGGATAGCGATGGAAAATTGCAGGCTGTTTTTGCGCAGCCGCCCGCGGGGTCGTCCGATCATTTCTTTCTGACCGATTATGCCGGATTGATGCAGCGGTCGATGCGCCGCAAAAGACTGGAAAATGTTTTTGGTATCGAAGATATACCCATGCGCGACATGCCTGCCGGTAATTACAGCGGTTCTTTTGTCCGCGAAAGCCATATGGACCGCACGGGCGCGGCGGGCCATATCCGCGATAACGTGACGTTTTGTTTCGGATCCAACAGCGCATGCCGTAGCGGTGACCCGCTGGATGCGATGGAAATGATGGGCAGCTGGTATATCCGCGTGCCGAATGATGAAAAAGGCCAGCCGCGCTTCACCCCGCCCGATGCTGTGCAGGTGCCGGTGGCAGAAATGTTGAAAATCGACATCGAAGAGCGGGGCGCAAGGTCGGACCGCGCGCGCATGGCATCGTTCAATCCCGGTATTTGACCGTTAAAACGGCAGGGCGAGTTTAGCGGATTCGCCCAGGCACCAAAGCCCGCCCAGCATCACGCCGTTCATGGCCAATAGCAATTTGACGGCGAAGAAATTTTCGCGGAACAGGGCGATATAAGTCAGCCCCATGGCCGCCAGTACAGGCGCCGTCAACCAGCCAAAACCAATGTCGCTGACATAACGGTTGAACGTATCGGCCAGTATATAAAGCAAAACAATTCCCACGCAGAGAACCAGCGCATGCAACGTCAGGCGTCCCAGTTCATGCCTGTGTTTTTCAAGGGAATGGATAATAAAAAAATTGGCTGCGGCCATGCCCAGAATGATCAAGACTGTCAGGGACGGCTGCTCGGGAATGGGGGAACTCCTGAACAACCAGACAGCGATGAACAGACTGGGCATGCCAACAGCCACGCTACCGGCGAGGGAACGCAGCAGCGGGTCTTTCGGGTGGTGGTGATGCGGCGAAAGATCCTGATGCATGTCAATCAAACCCGAAATGCTTACATCTTCAGGTTAGCAAAACATGCTGAAGGATTTTTTAATTAACCCAGCAATTTCAGGCTTATTTGCCTCTAATTTTATTGAATACAATTTTATTTATACCGCGTACGTGTCTGCCGTACGTTTTTGTACGCGCCTGTATGCGCTATAGGGGCATGAAATCGGATATGGATTTGGGCGGGTAAAAAAACAGCGGTCTTTATGCCGTGCTGTGTGGCTGCGCTGCATGCAGGGCGGCGACATGCAATAAAATTTTTTCTGCTGTTTCCGCAGCATCGAGTTTCGTGGTGTCGAGCGATAAAAGATTCGGGTGATTCGGATTTAAAACCGCCCTTTGCCCGTATCTTTCCGGTGCGGCGGGGTCGGTTTCTTTCATGCGGGATTCGCGGTTGGGGTCGGTCACGCGGCGGCGGTGTTCTTCGGTATCGGATACAACCAGCCGCACGGGGACAAAGAGCGCGCCCCGTTCGGCGGCCAGCCCCTGAATTTCCGCGAACCATTCATGATCCGCCGGATCGTCTTCATAGAGGGCATTGGTCAGCACGAAACTGAAATCCGGCGGGGACAGGGTGCGGATGCATTCAAAAACCACACGGCCGATGGCGGCGGCATGTTTCCACACGGCCTTGGGCAGGGCGGTTTTGCCGTCCACCCGCACCACGGTAAAAACGGGGTTATTGACCAGATGGTTGTCAACGATACGAAATCCCGCCCGCGCGGCAATCAACTGCGCCACCGTGTATTTCCCTGTGCCCGGAAAACCGAGCAGGTAGATAAACGTATTGGTCAGCTGTATGCCGGCGGCGTCTGACATAGGTATCAGTCGTTGTCGCGGATCAATTCGTAAAGCGCAATCGCCGCGGCGTTGGAAACGTTGAGGCTGGCAATCGGGCCGCTGGTGGGCAGCTGTGCCAATACATCGCAGTTTTCAGACACCAGACGGCGCAGGCCGTCACCTTCGGCGCCCATCACCAATGCAACGCGGCCTTTGACGGCGGTTTGCGCAATGGTAACTTTGCCGCGTTCGTCCAGACCGATGCAGGTGAAATCAGCTTCTTTCAACTGTTCCAGCACGCGGTTCAGGTTGACTTCACGCACCAGCGGCACGTGTTCAACGGCGCCCGATGCAATTTTGGCCAGCGTGCCGGTAATTTCCGGCGCATGCAGTTTTTGCACAATCACAGCCGCCGCGCCAAATGCCGCCGCGGTACGCAAAATAGCGCCTACGTTATGCGGGTCGGTGACCTGATCCAGCACGATGACTTTTGTATTGGCATCGGCAGATGTCAGGATGTCTTGCAGGAAAACATCTTCCAGCGGTTTTGCGTCAACCAATACGTCCTGATGCACAGAATCGCGCGGCAGCAGGCGGTCGATGTCTTCTTTTTCTACAATCGTCGGTTCCGGACGGCGCAGGCCGGCGGCCATGGCCGCGTCATAGGCTTCCTGAATCTGCTCGAAACCGTTTTCGGTCACGAACAAACGCTGGATATGACGGTCCGGGTTTTGCAGCGCCGCGCGCACAGCGTGATGGCCGTACAAATAAGCAGGCGAGGGCGCGCCATAAGAAGCGCGGTCCGATTTCAATTTACGGCGCGTATCGTCCGATGCCTCGAAAGGTTCGCGGCGTTCATATGTATCCTGCGTACGGGCGCGGGGTTTACGGTCGCCAAATTTGCGCTCGCCGGGTTTTTCGCCGTAACGCTTGGCGCTGGGGCCGCGGTCTTCAAAACTGCGGCGCGGTTTGGAATCCCGGTCGTCATCGCGGCGGGGTTTGCGGTCACCAAAATCGCGCTTGGGGCGATCGCCGAAATCACGTTTGGGACGGAATTCGCCATCTTCACGCGGGCGGCGCGGTTTGAAATCGCCGTCGTCGCGGCGGGGACGGTCGCCAAAGTCACGCTTGGGGCGGTCGCCGAAATCACGTTTGGGACGGAATTCGCCATCTTCACGGGGACGGCGCGGCTTGAAATCACCATCGTCGCGGCGGGGTTTGCGGTCGCCAAAGTCGCGCTTGGGACGGTCACCGAAATCAC
Organism: Bdellovibrionales bacterium; assembly: GCA_034004625.1. GTDB lineage: Bacteria > Pseudomonadota > Alphaproteobacteria > Micavibrionales > UBA2020 > UBA2020. The sequence goes on along the minus strand of JAVEWI010000051.1, from coordinate 4,171 downwards.
GTTTGGGGCGGAACTCGCCATCTTCACGCGGGCGACGGGGTTTGAAATCACCATCTTCGCGCGGACGGCGCGGTTTGAAATCTCCTTCGTCACGGCGGGGGCGGCGCTCTGCGCGGTCGCCTTCAAATTTTTTGCCAAAGCTGCGGCCTGCGGGCTTTTGGTCGCCACCAAAACCGCCACCGGACTTACCATAGCTTTTGCCTCCCGGCTTGCCGCCGGACTTGCCTGCACCACGGCCTGCAAAATTTTTAGATTTGGACTGGAATTTGTTTTCTTTTTGTGACATAAAGCTTCAATCTTTCGGTTGGCGTTTCGGGCAATTTAACTTAATTCCCGTTTCTGCGAAAGCGAAATTTAATAAAAACAGCAATTTATTGTGTTTTCATGATAAAAAGCTGTTTGAATGTGGTGGAGTGGCCGAGCGGTCAATGGCAGCAGACTGTAAATCTGCCCTCTTACGAGTTCGTAGGTTCAAATCCTACCTCCACCACCATTTTTCTTCGGATTTTTCCCAGATATCAGAAATAACCCCGCAATAGTCCGCTGTTCGCGTGCTTTTTTCCGCTTCAGTTTTTGGGCGAAGTACTGAAGTAGGCTGATATTAGGCCCAAAATCGGGTTGCCGTTTATCCAGCGGCGATCTATTTGAAGTAGTCGCCGCTAATACCTTTTTATACAGAAGGCCATTACATGCTGCACCTCATCAAACTTTCAGTCGGAACGGAGAACCTCGCGGATTTGGCGGAGTGGCAGCGGGAACGGCTGGTAGAGCTGCGCAGGAACGGCAAAAGGCCCGAGCTGGTACATGTCACGCGCCACATGCCGAAGCAGGCTGATGAATTGCTGGCGGGCGGATCGATATACTGGGTGGTCAAGGGATTTGTGATTGCGCGGCAGAAGTTGCTGGACTTGCGCAGGATTGAAATCAGCGGCGTGCCCCATTGCGCCATCGTGCTCGACCACAATCTGGTGCCCGTGCGCAGCCAGCCGCGCCGCGCCTTTCAAGGCTGGCGTTATCTGGGCGCCGAAGACGCGCCGCCCGACAGAGCTGCCGGCAGCGGCCATGAGGATCTGCCCGAGCATTTGCGGCATGAACTTCGTGCTCTAGGACTGTTGTAATTCTTGCGCTTGCCCATAGACCGGAAAAAAAGGAAGCAAGGCACCGTCTTTTTGCAGGGGAAGGCAGAGCTGCTTGCTGGATTTCGTCCGGCACTGTATTGCCACGGCCCGTGCATTGATAAATCCGGCTGGCGGCAGGAAACGCCGCGTGCGGCATAAAAATATGCGGCAAGATTGTCCGGCGTCTTACCTCTGCGGGAACATAGGCTGTGAGAACGCGGTGGCTTTTTGTTCTTCTGCGTGGCAGGTGTTGCTGGCGGCAGTATATATCTCGCATATATCCCGCATCCGGATTTTGCAATGCGCACCTGACTGCTGGCGGCGATTACAGATTGCGGGTCAGGATGTCTTTTGTGCGGGCGTATTCATCCTTGATCTGCTGGAGTATTTCGCGTCGTTCGGGTGTGGTGGTGTCGTCCATATGCTGCGCCTGATCGCAAAGATCGCGCAGGCGGTGCGCGTTGCAGACGGCGGCGCTGCCTTTCAATTTGTGTGCGGCTTCGCGCCAAGTGTCGCAAGGGCCGTCGATGCAGCTGTTTTGCAATATGTCGAGCACGGCTTCGGATTGCTGGGTAAAGATCGCGACCAGCTTGGCCAGCTCGCCGCGCTTGGTGGCAAAGGCGGCTAGCGAGGGGGCATTTTCTTCCGCCGCTTCGGCGCTGCCTTGCGGCGTGGCGGCCTGCGTATCCGTGTTTTCCAGGGAAAAGCTGAACCAGTCTTCCAGAATATGCTGCAATTCGTCGGTGTCGAGGGGCTTGCTGATATAATCGTCCATGCCCGCGGCAAGGCAGCGTTCGCGCGTGCCGATCATGGCGTCGGCGGTCATGGCGACGATGGGGATATGCCCGCCCCGCAATTTTTCGGCGTCGCGGATGATCTTGGTCGCGGCGTATCCGCTCATCTCCGGCATGTGGCAGTCCATGAGGATGAGGTCGTATTTCCTTTTTTTCAGCTTGTCCACCACCTTGCGCCCGTTGCCGACCATGTCGAAATGGCGGAAGCCCATGCGCCGCATCAGATAGCGCATGTATTGTTGGTTCAGCAGGTGGTCTTCGCCGATCAGGACGCGTACATCGGCCGCCGGCCTGCGTGCTTCTGCAGGCAGGCTGTTTTTGCGTCCGGCGCGCAGCTTGTTTTTCAGCGCGTCCGCAGGTTCGTCCGCCGCTTTGGCCAGCGGGATGCGGAACCAGAAACGGGAGCCTTCGCTCTCCCTGCTCTCGACGCCGATCTCTCCACCCATTTTTTCCACCAGCTGCTTGGCGATGTGAAGGCCGAGCCCGGTGCCGCCGAAACGCCGCGTGATTGTGCTGTCTGCCTGCGCGAATTTGTCGAAAACGTGCGGGATTTTTTCTTCGGCGATGCCGATGCCCGTATCGCGGATGGCAAAGTCGAAAACGGCGCTGCCGTCGGCGTTTTTGCTCAGGCGGGTGTCGAGGCTGACGCTGCCTTCCTCGGTGTATTTGATGGCGTTGCCGGCAAGGTTGATCATGACGCGGCCAAGCCGCAGCGGATCGCCCATATAAAGCGGCGCGCCGGCCAGACCGGACATGTCGTATTCGAAAGTCAGGCGTTTCTGGCTGCTCAGCGGCAGCATGGTCTGGATCGTGCCGCTCACGGTGTCTTCAAGGGAGAAGGGGGTGTTCTCGAGCAGCAGTTCGCCGGCTTCCACCTTGGAGAGGTCTAGAATATCGTTGACGATGTCGAGCAGCCGCGTGGCGGATTTGTAGGAAATGCCGACCATGTCCTTATGCTCCCTGCCGAGGGTCTTGTCCTCGTACAAAAGGCGGGTCATGCCGATAATGCTGTTGAGCGGGGTCCTGAGTTCGTGCGACATGTTGGCGAGGAAGTCGGATTTTGCCTGCGTTGCTTTTTCGGCCTGCGTCTTCGCTTGTTGCAGGGTGGTTTCGATCTCCTTGCGTTCCGTGATGTCGCGCACGATGCCGGTATAGGCCACCTGTCCGTCGATGTCTATTTTTGCCACGGAGGCTTCGATTGGAAAGGCGCTTCCGTCCTTGCGGCGGCCTTCCAGCTCGCGCATGAGCAGGCTGTCATCCTCGCCGATGCCCAAATAGGCGGAAATCTGGTATTGTCCCGTCGTGCCGGTGAAACGCTCCGGCATCAGGGCTTCTATGCTTTTGCCGATGGCTTCCTGTGCCGTATAGCCGAAGATGCGTTCGCTGGCCTTGTTGTAATTCTCGATGATGCCGTCGGCATTGGTGGTGATCGCGCCGTCGAGCATGTTGTCGAGAATGCTTTTTTCCCGCTGCTGGTAGCTTTTTTGCAGCTCGTCGTAAAGCTCCAGATTGCGTAGCGTGACCGATGTCGCATCGGCGAGGGCCTGCAGGATCTTGATTTCCTCTTCCAGCGGCTTGCGCGTTTCCGCCCAATAGTTTCCGATCGCGCCGATCGGGTTTTGCTTGCGTATCGGCACCATCACCAGGCTTTTGACGAAAGTGGGGCGGTAGGCGTCGGCGGGGATGCGGTCGTCTTTGTAAATGTCTTCGATCGCGGTGTGCTGCTTGTTGAGCATCGTCCAGCCGCTGATGCAGGCGGACATGGGAAAACGCTGGCCTTTCCAAAGCGGCGAGATCGCGTCTTCGTCGGCGTAATAACATTTGTCGTCGTCGCGGAAGACAAAGGTCGCGCCATCGGCGCCGGTTAGCTGCCGCGCGGCCGTGCGTACGATGGCGGTGACGGTATCGATGCTATGCGCCTGCGACAATTCCTGTATCACGACGATCAGGTGCTCCATCGCGTGGGCATACCATTCGATACGGCGTTCGGGAGAAGCGGAGGATAAGAGCGTCATGAAATAATGAACCGGGATCGTATGGACACAATATCCCTATATATTAGTACACTTTATATTAACAAATAGCATGCTATCCTGAGCGCGTCGTATAGGTCTGTTTTTTTATGGGCCTGTTTTTATTGTCGTGAAGGCGACATCATTTTAAATTATTTAAATAATGCCGTATTATGGACATATTGCCGTATGACGATACAGCCAGTTTCGCCGATCTGGCCACCAGGATAAAGAAGAATGCCGAAGA
>JAVEWI010000050.1:0-8985 GCA_034004625.1 Bdellovibrionales bacterium | reverse complement strand
TCGGGCTTGAAAACGTCAAGGCGCAGATCAAAAGCCTGCTGAACCGTCAAAATCTAGAAAGACTGCGCACGCAAAACAACCTGCCCAGCCAGACAGAATTCAACCTGCATCTTGTTTTTACCGGCAACCCCGGCACGGGAAAAACCGCGCTGGCGCAGCGTCTGGGGGATATTCTGGCCGATGCGTGGATGCTGACGCTGGGCCATGTGGTGGAGGTTTCCGGCACCGACCTGATCGCCGAATATATCGGCAGCACCGCGCCAAAAGTCGAAGCCGCCGTTAAATCCGCACTTGGCGGCATCCTGTTTATTGACGAAGCCTATGCGCTGATATCCCACGTTGGCGTCAATGGACGCGAAAGCAGCGCATCCATGATTGCCATCACCACACTGCTGACACAAATGAACAAATACAAAGGCCAGTTCATGATTATTGTCGCCGGATATCCGGAAGACATGAAAAACCTGATGGAATTCAACCCCGGGTTTAAATCGCGCTTCCGCGAAACATTACATTTTCCCAATTTTTCCAGCGAAGAACTGGTGCAGATTTACATGAAAATCGCCGAAGAAAAACACTACATCCTTGCCGATGGCAGCAAGCAAGTGCTGGAAAAAATCATGCATACCGCGCCGGGCCAACATTCGAAAAGCTTTGGCAATGCCCGTTTTGTCGGCAACCTGTTCGAAGAAACGCTGGAACGCGTGGCCAACAGGGTCGCGCAAAAGCACGAAGTCACCCGCGACGATCTTATCACCATCACCCCGTTTGACATCAACGATGCGGCAAAGGATTTCGCCGCGCAAAGCACGCGATAACCGGCCATTACGCGGCGCAAACGGCAAGGCAACCATTGACGAAAACCCGGCATTGCAGGACAATTAAAGAAGTGCGCGCCGCATGGCCGCGCAAAGAAGCCCGCAAACAGGCAGCGCCGGACAGGAGCTTTGCATGGCACGTTTTTTGATACTGCTTACTTTTGGCGTTTGTGGCGTGTCGCTGCTGCAAGCATGGCATTACCTGCCGCAATTGCCCGCACAGATGAATTTTAATATCGATCTTGACCAGCAAAACACCGTGTTCTCCCTTAAAAAAGAACATGTGGTTTTCGGCTATTGCCTTTTGCAATTTTTCGCCTGCATCAACGGCGTCATTAGCTATTTTACCAGCGGCAAACACGCGGCGCGGATATTCCACATCCTGAACAAAACCTATTGGCTGGAACCGGAACGGGAAAAACAGACGATGTTATTCCTGAAAGAATATTCAATCGGCTGCGCGGCGTTTTCCGCTATTTTCATCACAGCTTTGATGGAAGTCATCTTCCAGATTTACAGCGGCCCCAATCCCGTTTTACCCACGGGTTTGCTGCGCGTTGTTTTCTTTATGGGGGTGTTTATCGGCCTGACGGGTGTGGCTTTCCTCTACCTGCGTTTCCGCAAACCGGATAACGCAGCTTAACTGCGCAGCGTCTTGGCGACTTTGTCCAGAATGGCATTGACCAATTTAGGCTCCGAACCATCATAAAAACCTGTCGTGACGTTCAGGTAATCGTGAATGATAATCCCCGCATCGATATCGCCATGCGCCAGAAGTTCATAGGCGCCTGCGCGCAGGATGGAATCGAGCAAAGCCTCGACTTCGTTTTTACCGCCCGCAGCCAAAGCACCGGCCACGATGGAGTCCACATCGCTCCAGCGCGTCTGGATACCGCCAATAATATCGCGAAGCAGGATTTCTTCGGCCGGAACGAAAACATCGCCATCCAGATTAAAGCCGCTGCGGTGGCTGATATATTCCTGCACCGCAGATTGCGCGTCCTGATTGTTCATGCGCATCTGGTACAAAACCTGTACTGCCGCCAAACGGGCAGCGGTTTTTTGCGCCTTGGCAGAGCCCGCGTTTTTACCCGCAGCCGGACGTTCCGGCGCGCGCGGCGGGACTTTGGTAACTTTCAATTCGCGGAAAGGCTCTTTTTTTGTTTCTTCTTCAGCCATCAGGCGGCTCCGGCTTTCTTGCATACGTTTTCAAGGTCGGCGAGGAAATCGCTATAATCCCGCACCTCGCGGAAATCCTTATAGACCGATGCATAACGGACATAAGCGATCGGATCAAGGCCGGAAAGCGTAATCATGGCCTTTTCACCGATAATTTTGGTGGAAATGTCGCTATCGCCCACTTGTTCCAGCTGGCGCACGATGTCATTGGCGGCGCGTTCGATGGCATCGCTCTCCACCGGACGTTTTTGCAAAGACAGGCGGAGCGAGCGCAAAAGCTTTTCCCGGTCAAACGGTTCACGGCGGCCATCAGCCTTGAGCACCACCAATTCGCGCAGCTGCACACGCTCAAACGTCGTAAAACGCGCTTCGCATTTCGGGCATTCGCGGCGGCGGCGGATAGCGGCACTATCTTCCGTCGGGCGGGAATCCTTTACCTGCGTTTCCTCGCTGGCGCAAAAAGGGCATTTCATCTGGTGATACTCGCTTCGTCCTAAAAAATTATTCGTTCGGATAAATCGGGAATTGCGCGCAAAGCTTAACCACGCGGGCGGCCACATCGGCCTCGACCGCGCTATTGCCTTCGGCGCCGTTTTTGGCAAGGCCGTCCAAAACTTCGACCATATATTCGCCGACCAATTTAAATTCAGCCATGCCGAAACCACGGGTTGTCGCCGCGGGCGATCCCACGCGGATGCCCGATGTCACCATTGGTTTTTCGGGATCAAAGGGAATGGCGTTTTTGTTGCAAGTCATATGCGCGTGTTCAAGGCTCAGCTCCGCCGCGCGGCCCGTCAATTTTTTCGGGCGCAGGTCGACCAAAATCAGATGGCAATCCGTACCGCCCGATACAATATCCAGCCCGCCGGATTTCAACGTATCTGCCAGCATGCGCGCGTTGTCGAGCACTTGCTGGGCATAGGTTTTGAACGATGGCTGCAAGGCCTCGCCGAAAGCAACAGCCTTGGCAGCAATGACATGTTCCAGCGGCCCGCCTTGCAGTCCGGGGAAAACAGCGGAATTGATTTTTTTGATGATCTCTTCGTCATTGGTCAGGATAATGCCGCCGCGCGGACCGCGCAGGGTTTTATGCGTGGTCGATGTCACCACATGCGCATGCGGCACGGGCGACGGGTAAACACCGCCCGCAATCAACCCCGCATAATGCGCCATATCCACCATCAAATACGCGCCCACCGCATCGGCAATGGCGCGGAAACGTGCAAAGTCAATCACGCGGGGATAGGCAGATGCACCGGCAATAATCAGTTTCGGTTTATGTTCATGCGCCAGTTTTTCGACTTCGTCCATGTCGATCAAACCGTCTTCGGCACGCACGCCGTATTGCACGGCATTGAACCATTTGCCCGACAGGTTCGGCTTCGCGCCATGCGTCAGGTGACCGCCGGCGGAAAGCGCCTGCCCCAAAACCGTATCGCCCGGCTGCACCAGCGCCAGCATCACGCCCTGATTGGCCTGCGCGCCCGAATGCGGCTGCACGTTGGCGAATTTCGCGCCAAACAGCTGGCACAGGCGGTCAATCGCCAATTGTTCGGTAACATCCACAAATTCGCAGCCACCGTAATAACGCTTGCCCGGATAACCTTCGGCATATTTGTTGGTCATGACGCTGCCCTGCGCCTGCAAAACCGCGCGGGATACGATGTTTTCGGATGCAATCAGTTCAATCTGTTCCTGCTGGCGTTTCAATTCGTTTGAAATGCCCGCGAAAACCGCAGGGTCTGCGGATGCCAGGTCGGATGTGAAAAATGTGGCTGCGTTCATGGTTGCCTCTTTACGTTGTGCGCTGGTCATATACTGCATCCTTTTTGTCCGAGTTTTTCAACGCGCAGCGCATGGCGCCCGCCTTCAAATGCTGTATTCAAAAATGTATCCACGCAGGCCGTGGCAATATCGGGGCCAATCAAACGCGCGCCCAATACCAATACGTTTGCGTTGTTATGTTGCCGCGCCAGCTGCGCCGTTGTCACGTCATGGCACAATGCCGCGCGCACGGCGGTATAGCGGTTAAGCGCAATCGAAATGCCAATGCCGCTGCCGCAAATGCCGATGCCCGCATCGACGTCGCCTTTTGCAATCGCTTCGGACAGTTTGTATCCGTAGTCGGGATAATCAACGCGCTCGTCCGTTGCGGGGCCAAGGTCAACCGCCTGATACCCCTGCGCCGTGACGTATTCAACCAAACGGGATTTCAACGCGAAACCCGCGTGATCGGCGGCAAGGCCGATTTTTTTGATTTGTCTGGCAAGACCGCCATTGGCGGCGGTAGCGGCGGTATTCATAGGCAGCTCCCCTATCGGCTGTAAAAGCTGCCCTGTCTATACCAGATGTAGTATGAAGCCGCCAGAAGTATATACAAAGACGGTAATATTATGGATATTATTTAAGCCGCGGCGGCTTGATGCCCGATTTGTGCTTTTCCAGCGGGCGGCCCTGAATGGCTTCGCGCGGGGCGTCCCCGCCCAAACGCAGCAAATGGTCATGCGCCTGTTCGATATGCGCCTTGTCGTCAAACACGTCAAACCCCGCCACAGTAACGCCCTCGGCCTTGGACGACACGTTATGCGCGATTTTGGTATAGGTGCGGGCGGTGAAGTTAAATTCTTCGGTAATGCGGTATCCTATTTTCTTTTCCAGCCGTACATGGGCCACGCGGTCGGGCGCCAATAAATGCCAAGGGTCGGCTTTTTGCTGTTTTTCCCACGCATCCCACGCGCGGCGCTGTTTTTCCGCTTCGCCGCGTAATGTCTGGGCCAGATATTCATGCCCCGCCGCCACCGCGTAATCCCAAATAGCTTTGCCGTCTTTGGTGACCGCCCCCGCCTGCGCCCCCATGGCCAGCAGGCTGCGGGTGACATCGGCATCGCCCCGCTGCGCCGCCAGATGCAGCGGCGTGGCGCCATCCGCATCACGCGCATTGATGTCGGGGCGGTGGTGCAGCAACGTTTTTAAACCTTCGTTACGGTTGCCCCTCTCCGCCGCGTAATGCAGCGGGGTGCGGCCTTGGTGGTCGCGCGCATTGATGGACGCGCCAAAGGCGACCAGATCTTCTATACGGTTTTTGGCGCTGCCATAACTTTCGTCCAGCATCGCGCAATGCAGAGGTGTCGCCCCGCGCGCATCCTGCACATCTACGCTCACGCCACGGTTCAGGAACAAACTGGCCAGATCGCGGGCGCTGTTGTTATACCCGCCGTAATCTTTAATCATCATCGCCAGATGCAATCCGCTGCGCCCCTGCGCATCCACGGCATGTATATCTGCGCCGTCTTTGATCGCCATGCGCGCCGCAGGCAAATTGCACGCCACCACGGCCGCCAGCAGACGGTCGTTCAACATGGGCAAGGAGGGCGGCACAGGTTCGGACATGCGCTTTCACAACGGTTGCTAAAAACAGGTTTTATAACGATATGAATTTTACATACGGCAAAAAACAGGCGCGGTCAAACGCGGGAATTTTCCAACAAGATTATCGCAATCCTGCAGTGCATCACGAATATATCAGTTGATGACGCCTTTTTTACGCAGCACGTATTCCAGCCGCATCAGGGCGTTTTTTTTAAACGCAGCCTCCCCCGCTGTTACCGGACATTGCACCACAATTTCGGTCAGGCTGGCGGTATCCATGGCGGATACGCGCATGATATTGCCGACGGGCATGAATTCAAAAATGACCTCGCGGCTGCGCATCTTTTCTGTCATATTTTATTCCTGTCCCGCATATATCTGGCCATAAACGGATGGCCGCATCACGCACATCACGTGACCCTATAATAGGAGCAAACCGATGACCGCTCAAGCCGCGACCAAGGCCCCGATGGAAAAATCCAAATTGAAACCCGCATTCAAATGGGACGATGCCTTGCTGCTGGATGACCAGTTGAGCGAAGAAGAACGCATGATCCGCGACATGGCCCGCGATTTCGCGCAAGACAAATTGATGCCGCGCATTTTGGAAGCCAACCGCCACGAAATTTTTCACCGCGAAATCATGAACGAAATGGGCGCGCTGGGGCTGCTCGGCTCCACCATTGACGGCTATGGCTGCGCGGGCACCAATTACGTTTCCTATGGCCTGATCGCCCGCGAAGTCGAACGTGTGGACAGCGGATACCGTTCGGCCATGTCTGTGCAATCCTCTTTGGTCATGTATCCGATTTACGCCTTTGGCACCGAAGAGCTGCGCCAAAGATTGCTGCCCAAATTGGCGACCGGCGAATATGTCGGCTGTTTCGGCCTGACCGAACCCGATGCGGGGTCAGACCCCGGCGGCATGAAAACCCGCGCGGTCAAGGTTGACGGCGGCTATATCCTCAAAGGCGCCAAGATGTGGATCACCAATTCGCCCATCGCGGATATTTTTGTGGTCTGGGCCAAAGACGAAGCGGGCGACATTCGCGGCTTCGTGCTGGAAAAAGGCATGAAGGGATTATCCGCGCCAAAGATCGAGGGGAAATTCTCCCTCCGCGCCTCTATCACCGGTGAAATTGTGATGGATGATGTGTTTGTACCGGAAGAAAACAAATTCCCCGACGTGAAAGGCCTGACCGGCCCCTTCTCTTGCCTGAACAACGCACGCTATGGCATTGCATGGGGCGCACTCGGCGCGGCGGAATATTGCTGGCATCAGGCGCGGCAATATGCGCTGGACCGTATTTTGTTCGGCAAACCTTTGGCCGCGAACCAGTTGATCCAGAAAAAACTGGCCGACATGCAAACCGAAATCACGCTGGGGCTGCAATCCGCCCTGCGCCTTGGCCGGTTGAAAGACGAAAACCGCGCCGCACCCGAAGCGATTTCCATGATGAAGCGGAATAACTGCGGCAAGTCGCTCGACATCGCACGGCAGGCACGCGACATGCTGGGCGGCAACGGTATTGCCGATGAATTCCATGTCATCCGCCATGTCATGAATCTGGAAGCCGTGAATACTTACGAAGGCACGCATGACATCCATGCGCTGATTTTGGGCCGCGCCCAAACCGGCATTGCCGCTTTTTAAGCCCCAACACAGGGCATCCACAAAAACCCGCCACATATCTGGCGGGTTTTTTGTTTGATTTTATTGAATAAAGTTCATTATGACGCTTTTTGCATATTTTTAACCCTCTGTTCATGATTGCGCGGTATTCTGGTACTCACGATAGACAAAGGCGGGAGCCGGATATGAGCAAGATCACCCTCAGCAGACACGATCTGGAACAAGCGGCCAGCCATGCGCATCTGTCCAGCCATGTTTATTTCCGCGAACCGACCAAGCCGCCGCGTGACGGCTGGGAAGTCATGCATACGTCTGATGAATTGATGCCCGGCAAGCGCGGATTTTTTGGCGCGCTTTATAGCCGCGACAATCCCAAGACCGGCGCAAAAGAATATGCCGTCGCCTTCCGCGGCACGGACGGCGATGACATGAAATCAAATTTTGCCATTGCCGTGGGCGCGCTGCCTTCGCAGTTCAAAGACGCCCTTGCCTTCACCAAACTGGCGGCGGAAAAAACCGGTATTGATGTGCAGCATATCACCCTTACCGGACATTCGCTGGGCGGGTATCTGGCACGCACGGTTGCCCGTGTGCTGGATGTGAAAAAAGTCTATGCCTTCTCGAGCCCGGGGCCGAGCGCGGAGACGCGCGCCGCGCTGGAAAAACTCGCGCCCTCCGCGCTGCCGAATGACAAGATCATCCACATCCGGTCAAAACACGACATCATCGGCCTCTGGGGTTCGGATGAAAAAATCGTGCTGGATCTGGACACGTCCGGACAGCATCACGCCATCAACAAATTGCGCAATCATTTGTCCAATATGTTGCAAGGCCCCAATGCACCGCAAATCCCGCTGAACCGCAATGTCGGTTTCCTTGAAAAGATTTTCAACGTGGTGAGCAAACCGCTGGCCAGTGGTTTGCGTTTGATGAAATCTATCCAGAAACTGGGGCAGCACCGCCCGCCGCAACCGCCGCGTCCGGGCCTTACCATGGCCGCGCCGGCCGCCGCATAAGGTAACGACAAAGACCGCAAAAAAACCGCCCGTTGATACGGGCGGTTTTTTGATGCGTCACACGTTTGCACGCGACATCAGCGCAAGCGATTAACCCGGCGCACGCGGCGGCTGCACAATACGTACAGGCTGCGTTTCGGATACTTTGTTCACGCGAATGTGTTGCACAGCTTCGGCGGGGACGGTCATTTCGACGTCATAGCCTTCGGCCGTGATAATCACTTTGGTCGTTGCGCCGCTGAGAACCGTACCGGCAACCTGCCCCGGCTTGGCCGGTTGTGCGGGCGTGCCTGCGGTTTGACCGGCTTGCTGGCCTGCCTGTTGCGGCTGTTCGGTCTGGCCTTTTTTCAGTGCGGCTTCACGTGCGCGGTTGCGTTCGGCCAATTCCTCTTCTGATACTTCGCGCATGGATACAATATTGGGGCTGCCGACAAGGCCAAGGGGCAAGTGGCCATAGCTTTTGATACGGTACGTCTTGCCGACTTCGAAATCGTTATACATCTGGTCGTTGTTGAATTTCAGATGCAGCAATGCGTTTTCATTGCGGAAGGTGCCTTTGTCCGTCACCACGCGGTAATTCTCGTAAACCGCTTTGTTTTCCTTGCTGTCCCACTCTTTATAATCGCGCAGAACCTGACGCACCTTTACTTCGGTTTCCTGCGTGGTGCCATAGTTGTAATAACCGGGCGCGCCAACAAAAGCGGCAGAAGCCAGCGAAACCACGGCCACTTTTTTAAAAGCGCCCACGGCCTTGCCTTTCAGATCGACCATTTTTTCCTTGAAGGTTTTTTTACGGCCGTAACCGTAGCCACCAGTCGCCATTCTTTTCACTCCTGAATGTCACAAACGAAATATTTTATGAATGCAGGCAAATTAACACCGGAAAGAAACGGAGTCTATGGCATAAAAACCTGAAATATTGTTATGACATTCGGGAAAATAAAGATCCGTGATGCGGAAGCGAGCCGGA
>JAVEWI010000049.1:0-9048 GCA_034004625.1 Bdellovibrionales bacterium | reverse complement strand
CAGCCGAAGGTGCGGTGGTCAGGCTTTGCATCAAAACGGCAATAACCTGCGGGCGCTGCGTAGCATCGGATGCGATCGTGCTGAGCACGCGGCTGAGATGATGGGCGGAAAGTTTATCCGGCGCGGCGGCAAAGGCCTCTGCAACAGCGGGCAAAATTTTTGTGCCGATGTTGGCATCGGTCGCGCAAAAATCTGCCAGCTGGCCTGCGCGCAGGCTGGTGGCCAGTGCATCGGCCGGTTTGCTCAACGCGGCGGCAATGGCTTGCGCCGCTACGGCTGCGGTCTGCGGGTGTTTGGCGGCAATGTCGGACAGCGACAATTCCATCGCGCGCTGTGCATAGGCATCTGTTTCAGGCGCCAGCGCCTTGGCAATCGCGCGCGCGGCAATGGCTGCGCCCTCTGCGCTGCGGCTGCCTGCATCGCGCAGCAGGTTGGCGGTCATGTAACGGATGCCCGTGTCTTTTTCACGGCCCAGCGCATCGGCCAGCAGGCTGACGGCACCTGCTTCTGGTTGGCGGGCGATCTGGCGGTAAAGGCTCCAGCGCTGGTCAAAAGCCTGCGGCTGTTCCATTTGGGCGGCAAGGCTTGCAAGCGTGGGGGATGCAGATGTGCGGAAAGCGTCCCGGGAAGAGAGGCTCTGGGCTTGCGGATCTTGATGCGGCATAGAACGGGGCATAGGCGGTACCTTTGGTAATAAAGCGCTGGGCGCATATGAAGGGGAATAAAGCGGCTGTTTTCAAACCTGCGCGGCAGTGTTTGAAACGGCACATCAAAAAACTCTACGCCTGTGCGAAAGTTATGTCAAGGAATTGGGCAAATATTTGAAAAAGCGGAAAGACGGAAGGCGCTTGCGGCGGGAATCAGCCGCCCGTGCGGGATTGATAGCCTTTGAGGAAGCCTTTGAACATATCAACCTCGCCCGCGATTTTCAAAATGGTCTCACGGTCGCCCAGAGCGGTTTGCCCGCCGCCACGGGTGATGACACCAAAAGCATTGGCTTGCGGCGTTGCGGCAATGGCACTGCCAAAACGCTGGCGCAGGTTATTGATGCCGTCGCTGTTATTGCCAAGTTTATAGGCCACGGCGGCATTCACCACCATGTCGGCTGTTTCCGGCTCCAGGCTTGGGGGCGGATTCGCGGGCAGCATGTCTTCGATCGCCTGTGCCGCTGCCGTCCAGCGGCGGGCGCGCCAGAGCACATCGGCGCGCAGGCGCTTGGCCTCTTCGGTCGCGATCCCTGCCAGTGCGGTAATGGCGTCATCGGTGCGGTTCAGTTGCGACAGGGCGCGGGCGCGCATCATCTGGCGTTCCTGTTCCACGGCAGGGTCGATAGTGCTGCGCTGGCTGCGCTGCAGGGCAGAGAGGGCTTCGGCCGGCCGGCCGTCCAGCAAGTAAACGGATGCCAGCTTTGCGCCCAGCGAGGGGACGCGGTCTTCCGGCGCGGTGCCGCCGCGCAATTGGCTGTCAATCAGCTGCGCCGCTTTTTCAAGCAGGTCAACGCGGATCAGGAAATCGGCAAAATTAAGCGTGGCGGCGGATCCTTCCGCTCCCGGGGGGATCAGGCTGCCATAGGCATTGTGGATGGAAATGGCTTCAAGCGGCGCGATGTTCTGCGCCTGCCCGCCGATAAAGATATCGGAGATCACGCGCGTCATATCCGCGCGGATCACATCTGTGTCGCCCAGCATGCTGTCGGCAAGCGTCAAGGCCTTGCGCATATCGGCAAGCCCGTCCAGATATTGTCCGTTTTGCACTTTCAGCTGGCCAAGGTTGTGCAGGATTTGTACTTCGAGCCCGTCACCGCGCCACGCGAAACGCAGGCTGTCGATGCGGTCAATCGCTTCCTTGATCGGGATAACGTTTTCCGCCAGTTCCAGGTTGGCAAGGGCAAGGCTGGCCTTGGCGTGGTACAAACGGTCAAGTCCGTTGGCAACGGGGCGCCATATGCGCATGGCTTCTGCTTTGCGGCCTTCCTGGCGCGCGGCTTCGCCTTTTAAATAGGCAATGGCGGCGCGGTGGTGGTTATCGATCGACTGGCTCCAGGTATCCAGCGTATCCAAAAGCCGCGTTGCCGTATCCGTGCGCCCGAGGCGCAGCGCGCTTTCCGCCATATAAACGGTAAAGGGTGTTGCGATATTGGGCGGGTATTCAACCAGCAGGCTGTTGTCGGGCGGGAAAGAGCGGTTCGCCATGCGCCATTGTTCGGTTGCCGCCGCGGCATAGCCGACCCAAAGGTTAACCTCCGGATGTTGCTGTATGGCGGGGAATGATAAGTCCTGCAAAGCGTCCTTGTAGTGTCCGGCCATGGCGGAAGCCGCGCCGCGCAGGGCGATAAAATTCGGATTGCGCACAACGGCGGGATCGCGGGATTCGATCAGGCGCAAAACGCCCAGCGTTTCCTGCCCGAAATTATTGGCGAAATACAGCAGCGCCATGTTCATCAGCGCTTCGTTGCGCATTTCATCCGTCGGGGCGGATGCGGCGCGTTGTTCCAGCTGGCGGCGGTTGCGCGACAGGTATTCAATGCCGCCCTGCCGCCAGTTAGGAAAATCGAACAGGCGCGGATAATCGCCTGTCATGCGCGTGCCGGGGTCTGCCAGCATCACGGGGCCTGCATCGGGCGTCGCGCGCAGGCCTTCCGGCGATGTGACAATCACGTAATCGGAAATGCGCGTGACGCGTACGCTGTCTGCCAGCGGGCGCACCACCATGCCGGTCAGGGCAGGCATGATTTCCACATCGCTGAACAAACGGCCTTGGTCGATACGCTCGCTTGGCTGGGATACGGCAACGACATGCAGTGTATCGCCGGCGTCCGGATCTTGCAGGGTCAGAAGTTTTCCGCTGCCTTTCAGCGCGGCAAGCAATTTTGCCTTGCCGCTGGCGCTGTCGAATTCGACATGCACGATTTCGCGGCCCGGTGCCTGCAACGGTAAAGCAGCCAGTTGCACCTGCCAGACCATATTGCTTTTTTCAACCGATACAAATGTCTGCGGCGGCAAGCGGTAGCGATAGGCGGTCGCGCCGCTGAACCGTGTGATTTGCGGCGTGCCCATGATTTTGGCCAAGGGGCCTTGCGCTTCGGGCGTTTGTGCCCCGCCTGCGCCGCCTTCGCTGACAACCCACAAATAATCGCCGCGGGTAAAAACCGCCAGCTGCATCGGTGCCATGCTGGAAAAACTCAGCGTGGTGCGGGTTTCTTCTATCGGGGCGGGCGCCTCTTCGGCGGCGGCGCCCAGCAGTTCCTCGTCAACAATAACGCCTTGTGGCAGGGCCTGCGCAAGGGCGGCGGCCTGCGGTGCTTGCGTCTGCGGGGCGGTACTCTGCTGCGTTTCCTGTGTATTTGAAGGTTGCGCAGTCGCAGCGCCAGTCGCAGGGACGGCAACATCCGGCATGTCTGAAGCAGGCGCTGCGGCCTGTGTTTCCGCGGGGGGTTCAGGGGCGGCCGCAGGTGGCGGTACAGGCGGCAAATTCAAAACAGTTTCTGCTGCTGCGGGCGCTGCGGCGGCAGGTGCATTACCTGCAGGCTGCGCGGCTGTCTCCGGTGCTGCTGCGGCTTTGGGTGCTTCGGGTGCAGGCGCCGGACGTGCGGTGGTTTGCGTGGGTTTGGCGACAGGCGCAGCGGGTTTTGGCGGTGTTTTGGCTGTGCTGGCCGGATAAACGTCCAGAACAATTTTGCGCATCAAACGATAATGTTTGACATCGGCGCCGGCGGGGATGTTCAGGCTCAGTGTCGAAGATGCCTTTCCCTTGCCGGCGGTGATGCCGCTGACCAGTCCCGCGCGGGCGGCGGCGGGGGCCAGATCGGCATCGGTATCAAACGTCATGGTGACGCGGCCGTTCCGGGTATCGACTTTGTACCCGACCAGACGGTCAAAATCGATCACAACGCGGGTGTAATCTGCATGTGCGCCCAGGCGCACGCCAACGCGCTCCGCCCATGCGGGGGATGTCATCCCTGCCCACAAAAACGTGACCAGCGCCGCGCCGGTCAAAAGCCGGCGGCGCAAAGTTTGTTTATGTGCGGGAGTTTTGTTCATTTACCGCGGCCCTGCTGCGGGTCTTGCCGGTGCTTGGGGCAGTTTACGTTGTTCTGCCAGACGGATGGTGACAAGCCGTGCCTTGTTCGTATCCATATTGGCCAGAATGGGTGAACTACGGCGCTCCGCCATGCGGCTGATAACGGCAAGCAGTACGTCCATATCCAGTGTGTTGAAAATCGCGGCGGCTTCTTTGGGCTTCATGTTTTCGTAGATTTTGACCAGCGATGTAATGCGCTCGTCTTCCATCTTTTCCTGTTGACCCAACAAGCTTTCCAGTTCACTGCGCAATTTGTTCAGCTCGGCGATTTTGCGGTCAACTTCCTGTTCGGCGGCTTTCAGCAAGGCTTCCTGCGCGGCGAGTGTTTGTTCGCGCTTTTCGATTTCTTCGCGGCGGCGGGCGAGGGATTGCAGCACTTCGATTTCAGCGGCGCTGAAAATCCGCTGTTCCGGATCAAGCGAAGGATCGGCCGGCGCCGTTAATGCCGGCGATGAAGACGCGCCCGCAGGTGCCGCGGCGGTTGTGCCGGCGTTTGCCGCAGGCGCGGCAGAAGGGGATGGCAGGCTGTCTGCACCGCGGGCGGCTTCGCGCACGGCTTTTTCAATGTCTGCCGCGCTGATCGGCGGAGGTTCTTCATTGACCTGTTTTTGCGCCTGCGCGCTGGCGATGGCCGCGGGGGCTTTGCCGCCGTAAACCGTGACATCAACAACCCGGAAAATGAAAACCAGCGCCATTGCGGCAACCAGCAGCGTAAAAATATTCAAGGGCAGTTTTTTCAGGAAGCTTTTCATGATCCGCTTATCCTTCCTGTTTGGCGCGCAGCGCATCCAGAAGTTCTTTTTCGGCGCGGGTACGCGGCTCGGCGGTTTTGGGCGGCGGCGCGGTACGCGCGGCCGGCTGTGCCGTTTGCGGTGACGAGAGGGCGGGTGCGGCGGCGGCGCGCGACTTTTCTGCCGCTGATTGCAAACGCTCCGCCAGACTGTCGCCAGCCTGCAGCATGATTTCAAGTTCCGCCTGCAGCGCGCGGGCGGCATTGACTTTGGATTGCAGCCCGTCACCGGCTTCTTCCGTTGCGGCTTTTAATCCGTCAATCGCGTCTTCGGCGCGGCCCGCCGCGATGTTGAGGGCGGAGATCAGCTGCGTGAAGGCATCGCGGTCGGCCTTGGCGCGTTCAAACTGGCGCGACAAAATCCACGCGCGGTGAATGGCTGCGCCCAATACGCCCAGTAAAACAATATCCAAAACAAGACCGAGAGAGGGCATGGCGGTTATTCCTCCGCCGGTTTGGGTTCGATGTACTCTTCGATGCTGGCGGCGATCTGGCCCTGTTTCTGGCCGATCTTTGCCATGAACATGGGGTGTTGGCCCACGCGCATTTCGATCAGGTCTTCGGGGCGGGTGTTGAGGATCACGGTCGATCCGACCTGCCAGTTCAGGATGTCGTTCAGCGATACGCTGGTTTCGCCCAGAATGGCGGCCAGCTGCACATCGGTCTGGAACAATTCACGCGTCAGGTGGCCTTCCCAGATGCTGTCGCGGCCGAATTTTTCGCCCATGAACATTTGCAAAAGGATTTCACGCACGGGCTCCAGCGTGGCATAGGGGATCATGATTTCAACGCGGCCCGACCTGTCCCCCATGTCAATGCGCAGGCGCGCCAGCACGCCGGCGTTATTGCTCTGGGTGATGGTGGCGAAACGCGGGTTGGTTTCGATGCGCTCCATCCGGAACGATACGGGGGACAAAGGATCGAAAGCGGCGGAAAGGTCGTTCAGCACCACATGCACCAGACGTTCGATCAAACGCGTTTCGATGGATGTATAGGGGCGGCCTTCGACGCGCAGGGCAGATGTGCCGCGGCGTCCGCCGAGTAAAACGTCAACAATGGAATAAATCAGCGCGCTGTCCACGACCATCATGCCGCGGTCGTCCCATTCCTCTGCCTTGAAAATGCTCAGCATCGCGGGCAGGGGGATGGAATTGAGGTAATCGCCAAAACGGACAGAGGAGATATGGTCGAGGCTGACCTCGACGTTATCCGATGTCAGGTTGCGCAGCGATGTGGACATCAGCCGTACCAGACGGTCAAAAACAACGTCCAGCATCGGCAGGCGTTCGTAATTGACCAGCGCGGAATTGATCAGTTCCATGATGCCGGTTTTATTGGCATCCGAATTGTCGCCAAAGCCGAGCAGGCTGTCGATTTCATCCTGATCGAGGATGCGGCCATCCTGTTCGCCCGCCATGTCCTGCGGATTGATGGTGCGGGTTTTTTCCGTCGTTTCCGTCATTGGACCAGCATCTCCTGAAAAAGAACGTCTCGTACCTTGACTTCGGGTGTCGCGGCGCGCACGCGGTTCAGCAGTTCGATTTTCATGCGGTAAAGGCCGGATGAGCCATGCATGTCGTCAACACGGAGTTCGCGCAGATAGGTCTGGAACTGGTCCACCACGCGCGGCATCACGGTTTCAAACGGTTTCTGGTCATCCGCGCTTTCCAGTTCGACCTTCAGCTTGATTTGCAAAAAACGCGGCTGGCGCGCGGTTGAATTCAAATTCACCACAATGGGCGGAATGTCGATAAATACACCCGGGCCGCTGGCGGTCTGGGTCAGTTTTTCAAGGCAGGCGGTGTATTCGTCATCGCCTTCCTTGACGGTGGCGCAATCGACTTCTTTGCCCAGAACGCCGTCCAGGTAACCCATTTTGTGCGCGCCCACGCCCGCGCCGATCAGAACCGCAAGGGGCAGCACGATGAGCAGGATAAGTTTTTTTGCACTGAAACGGCTTTCCTCTGCCGCGCCCAGTCCGGCTGTGCCATCGGCGCCAAGCTGGATGTCTTCCTTGCTGTCGCTCACTCTTTTTCCCCTGTTCTTATGTCAATTTGTAATCTTCAAGTGTAAAGACCACGCATAACCGCCTCAAAACCCTGCACATATCGTGCCACAGATTGAACCCCCCTGTCAGTTCATTTTATCAGCTGTCTGCGGGCATTCCTACATATTCAGTTTTCGTAAAATTGCAGTCATTGCAGGGCGGGACTTGCAGGTGGCGGGCAAAATCTGCCGCCTGTGCGCAGGGGGTGGCCTGTTTACGGAAAATATCTGGCGTGAAATAAGGGGGCGTTTTTAATATCTCATTGATTTTAAATAAAAATATGAACTGGCACGGTTTCTGCAACACATCAAAGCGGGTTAAGACGTTGCCAAAGCACCAGACAAAAAAGGGCGGGCAGCGAAACACAAACAAAAAGGTGGATGGACATGGAGAACATTTCCTACATCGGGCTGTCACAACAGCTCTCTTTGCAACAGCAAATGAACATGACCGCCAATAATCTGGCGAACATGAGCACACCGGGATACAAAGCGCAGCACACGCTGTTCAGTGAATACCTGACCAAGCCGCCGGGCGGCGATCTGATCCGCCAGTCCACCAACAGCGGCAGCTACCGTGATTTGTCGGCAGGGTCGATGACGCAGACGCATAACCCGTTTGACGTGGCCTTGCAAAACGACGGTTATTTCGCGGTCATGACGCCGCAGGGCCTGCGCTATACCCGCGACGGCGGCTTTACGCTGAACGCCGACAGCCAGCTGGTGAACAAAAGCGGCTATGCCGTCATGAACGAAAACAACGAACCGATCCAGATCCAGCCTGAAGCCACGCAGATCCGCATCACCGCCGACGGTGAAATCACCAGCGAATTCGGCACTGTGGGCCGTATCAAAGTGGCGCGTTTCGATGACCAGCAATCCATGGTCCGCACGGGTGAAAACCTTTTCGATGCGCAAGGTCAGGCGGAACAGCCCGTCGGTTATGTGCGCATGGTGCAAGGTTTTGTTGAAAACGCCAACATCAACCCCGTGATTGAAATGAACCGCATGATTGAAATCCTGCGCAGTTACCAATCGACCCAGCGCATGCTGCAAACCGACCATGAACGCATCCGCAACAGCATTCAAAAGCTGACACAAGTTTAACGTTTACAGATTTTAGAGAACAAGGAGAAATAACATGTCATTGACCCTCGATATCGGCGCTACCGGCATGCTTGCACAACAGCTGAACGTGGACGTGATTTCCAACAACATCGCGAACATGACCACGACAGGCTATAAACGCCAGCGCGCGGAATTTCAGGATTTGCTGTATCAAACCAAAGTCCGCCCCGGCGCGTCTTCGTCGGATCAGGGCACCACGGTTCCTGCGGGTATCCAGCAAGGTCTGGGTGTCAAGGCCGGTTCCGTTTACCGCATCAATGAACAGGGCGCGCTGCAAATGACGGGTAACCCCTTTGACGTTGCAATCAAAGGCGATGGTTATTTCATGATTACCCTGCCCAGCGGCGATACGGGTTATACACGCGATGGTTCTTTCCAGCTGGATCAGGACGGTCAATTGGTAACGTCCGAAGGTTATGACGTACAGCCTGGTATCACCATTCCGGCGGATGCGGTGGATGTGACCATCAACGCATCGGGCGAAGTTCTGGTGAAACTGCAAAACCAGACGGTTCTGGCGAACGTAGGCCAGATCCAGCTGGCGACTTTCGCGAACGATGCAGGTCTGGAAGCCATCGGTAACAACCTTTTGCTGGAAACCGAAGCATCCGGCAATGCGATTGTCAGCAACCCCGGCGAACCCGGATACGGCCAGCTGGAACAGGGCGCGCTTGAAACATCCAACGTGAATATCGTGCAGGAAATCACGTCCTTGATCCAGGCGCAGCGCGCTTATGAAATGAACTCCAAAATCATCCAGACGGGTGACGAAATGCTGTCCACCGTGACAAACATGCGGTAACGCGCGGGGCGGCTTCGGGAAAGGCCGTCCGCGTTTAAGCTAAGGATTATTCTATTTTTACCAAGGGTTGGGAGACCGGATATGAAACAGGAAAATAAAGCAAAAGCAATTGTGGCGACCGCAGCGGCCGTGCCGGATAGCAAAACAATTTTCATGGCCTTGGTCATGACGGTTTTGCTGGTGGGCAAGGCATGGGCGGGGG
>JAVEWI010000048.1:0-9050 GCA_034004625.1 Bdellovibrionales bacterium | reverse complement strand
TGTCGGCCCGCCGGGCGTGGGTAAAACGTCTTTGGGTAAATCGATTGCGAAATCGACGGGGCGTAATTTCGTGCGTATGTCTTTGGGCGGCGTGCGGGATGAATCCGAAATTCGCGGTCACCGCCGTACCTATATCGGCTCCATGCCCGGACGCATTGTGCAGGGTATGAAAAAAGCCAAAACGTCGAACCCGCTTTTCCTGCTGGATGAAATCGACAAACTGGCGCATGACTGGCGCGGTGATCCGGCTGCGGCATTGCTGGAGGTATTGGACCCCGAACAAAACAACACCTTCAACGATCATTATCTGGAAGTGGATTATGATCTGTCGGATGTGATGTTTATTTGCACGGCGAATTCTCTCGACCTGCCGCGTCCCTTGCTGGACCGCATGGAAATCATCCGCGTGGCTGGTTATACCGAGGAAGAAAAGCTGGAAATCGCCCGCCGTCACCTGCTGGATAAAACCATCGAGGCGAACGGCCTGAAAAAAGGCGAATTCAGCATCAATGATGCGGCCATGCTGCACCTGATCCGTTACTACACGCGCGAAGCGGGTGTGCGCAGTCTGGAGCGTGAACTGTCCAACCTGACGCGCAAGGCGATCAAGGAAATCATGCTGGGCAAAAAAGACACTGTCGCCCTGACGCCGAAAAATATTGAAAAATATGCAGGCGTGCCGCGTTACCGTTATGGTCAGGCGGAAGAACAGGACCGCATTGGCTGCGTCACCGGGCTTGCCTGGACGGAAGTTGGCGGTGATTTGCTGCAAATCGAATCCGTCACCTTTGCCGGCGGCAAGGGCAAGGTATCGATGACCGGTAAGCTGGGCGATGTGATGAAAGAGTCCATTCAGGTTGCCGAGATGTTGATTAAATCCCGCGCGTCTTCTTTTGGTATCAAAATGGAAACGCTGGAAACGCTCGGCGTGCACGTACACGTGCCCGAAGGCGCCACGCCCAAAGACGGCCCGTCTGCCGGTATTGGTATGGTGACGTCCATCGTTTCCTGCCTGACCGGTATTGCCGTGCGCAAAGACGTTGCCATGACCGGTGAAGTGGATTTGATCGGGCAGGTATTGCCGATTGGCGGTTTGAAAGAAAAACTGCTGGCGGCGCTGCGCGGCGGCATTACCAAAGTGCTGATCCCCAAAGAGAACGTCAAAGATCTGGCGGAAATTCCGGACAACGTCAAAAAAGGACTCGAGATTGTTCCTGTGACCTTTATCACGGAAGTGCTCTCCCACGCGCTTGTCAGAATGCCTGAACCGGTAGAAGAAAAGCCCGCGGCGGATGTTGCTGCGAAATCTGCCGACGGCAAGGGCAAAGACGTTATTCACCATTAAATAGCGTCAAATAAAGCCCATGGGCGATGACTTTGTTTCGGGGCAGCCGCAAGGCCGCCCCGAAATGCTGTCTGCGGTATTTATGGGGTTGAATTCGCCGTATAATCGTGCAGGATATTGGCATCGCGCAAGAGAATACAAAAAAACGGAACGGGGCTGTTGCCTTGGTTTTTCTTTGGTGTCTTGCGGGTTAATTTAAACAACAGATGAAGGGAGACTTCCCGTGAACAAGAACGAGCTTATCGAATACATCGCCGCCAAAAAAGGCGACCTGTCCAAAACCGCCATTGCGGAAATTCTCGATCTCGCGTTTGAAGGCATCGAAGGCGCACTGAAAGACGGCGGCGAAGTCCGCTTTGTGGGCTTCGGCACATTCAAAGTCTCCCGCCGCGAAGCTTCTACCGGCCGCAACCCGCGCACCGGCGAAACCATCCAGATCGAAGCCGCGAACCGCGTGAAATTCACGCCGGGCAAAGAACTGAAAGAAGCCGTCAACGGCTAAGATTTGCGCGCAAGCGTTGTAACAGAAACAGCCGGTTCGCATGAACCGGCTGTTTTCTTTGTGGTTTCTGTTTGCGGTGTTCTTACCGGCCGAATGTTTTGGCGGCGGGTTTGATGGGGCTTACAAGCGATGCGCATTCCATGTTGGCGATGTTTTCCGCCGTGATGCGTTTTTTCTGCTGCGTAATTTTATCGGTGAATTCCCACGTTTGGGGCGCGAAGAGCGAACGCACAATAACAGTTTCGCCCGTATCCAGCGTGTGCAGGGCGGGGGTTTTTGTATCCACACAGACAACAAGCTTGCTTTCCTCCGGCGATGCCAGGGGAGATTTGAATTCGTGGTCTTTCAGGCCATAGGCAGCGGCGCCGGCAAAGGCGGCGGTCAGCGTCAGGGCGGCAATAGCGATTTTGTTTTTCATCATGCACCTTGTGTCAAAAGCGTGGGTGTCAAAAGATGGACGTATCCTAGGCACGGGCGTGGTTATGTCAAGATTTTTAATTTAAACGGCTGTTTTTAAATGAAAATAGCGGTTTGTGGGCATGGGGGCGTAATAAGTGTGAAAATCTCGCAACAAAGCGGTTGACAGTGACGGGCCAATTTTATATCCATATGGCCTGTCCGATTGCGGACGGGCGCTTAGCTCAGTTGGTAGAGCACCTCGTTTACACCGAGGGTGTCGGGGGTTCGAGTCCCTCAGCGCCCACCATTCTTTCCCACACGATCCATCGTTCAAGCCGCCGGAACCCCCGAGCGGTTTTTATTTTGCGCAAGCGGTGCAGCTGTGTGGTTCGAGCCCCTCAGCGCCCGGTTTATTGAGCCTGCGACCAGATAAAATACATGGTACGGAAGATGGAAGGATTCTGTTTTTCCAGCATTTCCCAATTCGCAAGACTTTGTGGGGTTGTGCCAAAAGATTTTTGGTACAAGGCTTCCGCTTCTTCGCTTGCTTCCATTTTCAGGAAACGCAGGTTGTTATCGTCCAGTGCGCGCGCAATGCGCGGAATGTCAAAACGATGTTCCTGCACATGGAACAGCAAGTCACGGAACATTGACAGGTGGTAAAAATCGCCAAAGCTGATCAGATCCATCTGTTCTTCGAGCGACAGCAATTGTCCCATGTCCTTGCGGAAACGGCGCATGCCGGCGGCATCGTCCGTATAGCCTTTTTCCTGAATGGCTTTGCGGCCGGCAACAACGGCAAAACGTCCAAGCTCGCTGTAAAGCGCGATGCGCATGAAACCATGCGGCTTCAAAAGGCCGCGCAGGATTTTCCACCCGGCTTCCGGATCGGCAAGGTGATGCAATACGCCGCTGGATGTGATGTAATCAAATTTATCCTGAATCTGTCCGAGTTTCAGAATATCTGCCTGTTTGAACGTGACATTGGTGATGCCGTGCATTTTTGCACGGTTGCGGGCATAGGAAAGGCTGGTCAGGCTGAGGTCAACGGCAAGGATATCTGCATTTGGAAAAGCGATCGCCGCGGAGAGTGCTTCGCGGCCTGTACCGCAGCCAGCAACCAGAATGCGGATTTTTCCGTCATGGCCTTGCGTTTTAATAAGGTCTTCGTGAATTTGCTGTTTGTTCAGGTTCTTCCATCGCGGGTACGG
Source organism: Bdellovibrionales bacterium (assembly GCA_034004625.1). Lineage (GTDB taxonomy): Bacteria > Pseudomonadota > Alphaproteobacteria > Micavibrionales > UBA2020 > UBA2020. The sequence continues at coordinate 5,593 of JAVEWI010000048.1, read as the reverse complement.
AAATTCTTCATATTGAGACCGGACACGGTTTGAAACTTCATCGTCTATATCGGTCAGGCGTTCGATGTTCTTTTTATCGGCCTCCAGCTCCATCGCTTCGGTAATCTGCAAATGGGCGAGGGATTGAACTGTTTCTTCGTTCGTGGCGGCAAGCGCAGCGGCGATGGCTGCAATATCGTCAAGCGATGTCAGTGGCGCATAGCAGGCATAAAGGCACAAGGCGGCTGCTTGCCCCTGTTTACCGGACTGGAGATGTGATTTCAGCTTTTCAATTTCAGCTTGCTCTTCGGCGCTGCATTCAAAAATATATTCGGTGAAGAAGGTATAATGCCCAAGCGCAGCGGCAAGGCGCAGATGTTGCGCTGTGAATTTATCAGCGCCGACGGAAAGCAGCAAATGCCGGCGCAACTGTGTCAGGAATTTTTCAAACGTGGGAAAATGTACGGCGATATTCTTGATGCCTTCGATAAACAAGGGCGTGTCGATTGCCGACAGATCGGCGCCGTTTTTGAAACCTGAAGGATCAAGGCCGGGCAGGGTGCCTTCCATGCGGGGTTTGTAGAACTTGTTGATTCCGGGACTTGTTTCGAAAAGGCTAAGCCAAAGAATTTGCGCATGTGCGCATTCAAGTCCCGGTGTTTGCAAGCAAGCCACCAAGGCATCTGCGGCCTTGGCGTTATATTTAAGATAAGGTGTTTTACCCGCCAGTATCAGGAAGTTTTCCTTATACGCCATGTTCTGCGGGGCGGCTTCTATGGCGAGGATGTAAAAGCCTGCAGCCTGTACATGGTCTCCTTGCGCCACGGAAATTTCAGCCAGCAGGGAAAAACAGCTTTGATCTTTCGGGTTGATGTGCAGCGCTTGTTCCAGACATTGAACCGCCATCTCCATACGGCCCTGCATTTTATGAATGTAGCCTTTGATACGCCACGCCATGGCGGAAGGCTGGTGTTGAATGGATTCATCCAGTGCATGCAGCGCATCATCATAACGCGCCTGTTCAAAGAACTTTTTGGCGTCCTGAAAAAGGGAATCGGCTTTACCGGTTGGTTGAATCACGGGAACGGCCATCAAAAAATCCTCGCATGTAAAGCGTTCATATATGTGGGTACGTTACAGTATAACAGGGGAGTGGATAAACAGCGTTATACTGTAACATCTTGGTTGTTTATATGCATGATTTTTTCTTTTTCGATGCTGAAAAATGCGGCCTGTGCCTGTCTGTAATGTTATGCTGTTTTCATGACAACACAGCATCCTCAAGGCGGCGGCCATACGCATTCCCCAGAGCAAAATCATAGCCATGATCACGCGCATGAAGGCGGAGCATGTTCGCATAGTCACGGACATTCGCATAGCCACGGCGGGCATGGCCACGGTGGGCATCATCATGCACCGAAGAATTTTGACCGCCGCTTTGCCATTGGCGCCGGCGTCAATATGGTCTTTGTGGTTTTGGAACTGGCTTTTGGTTTTATCACCAATTCGCTCGCCCTGATTGCGGATGCCATGCATAATTTTTCCGATGTCATCGGGCTTTTGCTGGCATGGGGCGGGGCGTGGCTGGCACGTTTGATGCCGACGGCGCGCCGTACATACGGTTTTCGCAGTGCAACCATCCTGGCGGCGCTGACCAATGCGGCGCTGCTGTTTGTTGTTGTGGGGGCGATTGTGATTGAATCCTTCCACCGTTTCATGGCGCCGTCGGAAGTGGCGAGCATGACCGTGGTCTGGGTGGCGCTGGCGGGTATTGCTATTAACGGCGGTACTGCCATGCTGTTCTGGCACGGGCAAAAAGACGATATTAATATTCGTGGTGCGTTTTTGCACATGGCGGCAGATGCGGCGGTGTCGCTGGGCGTTGTTTTGGCGGCGCTGGTCATTATGAACACGGGATGGTTCTGGGTTGATCCAGTCATCAGCCTTGTCATCGCGGGCGTGATTTTGTGGAGCACATGGGGGCTTGCCAAAGAATCCCTGCATTTGTCATTGGCGGGGGTGCCGCCACAAATTGACCATGCGGCGGTAAAGGCGTGGCTGGGCAGTCTGTCCGGGGTGACGGAGGTGCATGATTTGCATATCTGGGCCCTGAGCACGACTGAAAACGCCCTGACGGTGCATTTGCTGCGCCCCGGTACGGCGCCCGATGACGGGTTTTTACACATGGTGGCATCGGAACTGCAAACGCGTTTTCAGATTCACCATCCCACGATTCAGATCGAAATCGGCAATGCGGAGCAGGGGTGCAAGCTGGCGCCAGAGGATGTGATCTGATTTCCCCGATATTACAATCAAGGAATATCAGCCACATAGCCTGTGGGTAATCTTTTTGTCACCTCTTTGTATCTTTTTCGTTTTATTCCGTTGACAGGGCAGGCAAAAAACGTCATTAAATACGTCCTGACTGCAAGAGAATTGCGGGTGTAGCTCAGCTGGTTAGAGCGCATGCCTGTCACGCATGAGGCCGCGGGTTCAAGTCCCGTCACTCGCGCCATTCTCTCTCTGATTTTGGTTTCTGTGCCGCCCGTGACCGGCCATCAAACGGAACCAAAAAAGTCCTTTTTTTTCAAGCAATAAAATCAATTTAGGCTCTTTCGCGTCTTGCGCGTCAGGCGTAATATTGTTTCGCTCGGTGATTCCCGCCCGCAGGGTCGGTTCATGTCACCACTTTTGTCCGCTTTCTCAAGGAACTGCGCAAATGATCGCGACCAACATTCTGGCTGAATACTTGCCGATCGTCATCTTTCTTGCCATTGCATCGGGGCTTGCAATTGCGATGGTGCAGGCATCCTTCCTTGTGGCGAAACAAAAACCGGACAGCGAAAAAGTATCGCCGTATGAATGCGGCTTTGAACCCTTTGGCGATGCGCGCAGCAAATTCGACGTGCGCTTTTATCTGGTCGCTATTCTTTTCATCATCTTCGATCTTGAAATTGCATTCCTGTTCCCTTGGGCGATTACGCGTGGGGATATTGGCGTTTACGGCTTCTGGTCGATGATGGCTTTCCTTGGCGTGCTGACGGTTGGTTTTATTTACGAGTGGCGCAAAGGCGCCCTTGATTGGGAGTGATCACATGAACACGGATTTCAAAATCGGCCGGCCCATTCCGCCCGGCGCGGATCAGAACGCGGTTATCAACGCGGCCACGAATGAATTGCAGACCAAGGGCTTTATCGTATCGCAGGTTGACCATCTGCTGGATTGGGCGCGTACGGGTTCGCTGTGGCCGATGACGTTCGGTCTTGCCTGCTGCGCGGTCGAGATGATCCACAGCTACATGAGCCGTTACGACCTTGACCGTTTCGGCGTTATTCCGCGCCCCAGCCCGCGCCAGTCGGACGTAATGATTGTGGCCGGTACGTTGACCAATAAAATGGCGCCTGCATTGCGCAAAGTGTACGACCAGATGGCCGAACCGCGCTGGGTTATTTCCATGGGTTCTTGCGCCAATGGCGGCGGGTATTACCATTATTCCTATTCCGTTGTGCGTGGTTGCGACCGCGTGGTGCCGGTGGATATTTACGTACCCGGTTGCCCGCCCACGGCAGAGGCATTGGTTTACGGCATCCTGCAACTCCAGAAAAAAATCCAGCGTGAAGACACGCGTTTGGTGAGGTAAGCAGCATGTCTGTCGAAAATCTTGAAGCATTGGGCGACTATATCGAAGCGGCGATGGCGGCTTCGGTGCTCAAAAAAGAAATGATCCATGGCGAGCTGATCTTTACGATTAAACGTGAAGAGCTGCGCCGTTTCCTGACGTTCCTTGTCAACGACGCCAATTGCGATTTCCGCCAATTGATGGATGTGTGCGGCGTGGATTATCCGGAACGCGCGGATCGTTTTGATATCGTTTATAACCTGCTCAGCCTGAAACATAACTTCCGCATCCGCGTCAAGCTGGAAACGGACGAAGTCACGCCGGTTGATTCCGTATGCGGCATTTTCAGCGGCGCGAACTGGTTCGAACGCGAAGTCTGGGACATGTACGGCGTGCGTTTCAACGACCACCCCGACATGCGCCGCATCCTGACCGATTACGGTTTTGAAGGCCACCCGCTGCGCAAGGATTTCCCCCTGACCGGTTTTGTTGAAGTCCGTTATGACGAAACGCAAAAACGCGTGGTGTACGAACCCGTGAAACTGGCGCAGGAATACCGCAATTTTGATTTTACCAGCCCGTGGGAGGGGATGACCGATCTCCAGCTGCCGGGTGATGAAAAGGCCGTGAAGCCGAAAATCGGCGCCGACCTGCAACCTTTTGAGGACAAAAAGGCCTCCGGGGAGAAAAAGATATGAGCGCAGAGGATATGGACATCGTCGCGCCGCGCGAAAAAATCAAACCCTATACCATTAACCTTGGCCCGCAGCACCCTGCGGCGCACGGTGTTTTGCGCCTGATCCTTGAAATGGACGGCGAGGTGGTGGAACGCGCGGATCCGCATATCGGGCTTTTGCACCGCGGGACGGAAAAACTGATCGAGCATAAAACCTATTTGCAGGCGGTGCCTTATTTCGACCGCCTCGATTACGTTGCGCCGATGAACCAGGAACATGCCTTTGCCCTTGGCGTTGAAAAACTGCTGGGCATCACGGCGCCTGCACGCGCGCAGCATATCCGCGTGTTGTTTGCCGAATTGGGCCGCGTGCTGAACCACATCCTGAACCTGACCACCTATGCGCTTGACGTCGGTGCGCTGACGCCTGCGCTCTGGGGTTTTGAAGAACGCGAAATCGGGATGGAATTTTACGAACGCGTTTGCGGCGCGCGTCTGCACGCAAACTATTTCCGTCCGGGCGGGGTGCATCAGGACATGCCGGCAGGTCTTGCCGAAGACATGTATGCCTATGCCGACAGCGTGCTGGAATTCATCAACGACATGGAAAGCCTGCTGACCGAAAACCGTATTTTCAAACAGCGTACGGTTGATATCGGCATCGTTTCCAAACGCGAAGCACTGGATTGGGGTTTTTCCGGCCCCATGCTGCGCGCATCGGGCGTGCCGTGGGATCTGCGTAAATCGCAGCCCTATGACTGCTACGCCGATATGGATTTCGACATTCCGACCGGCACTACGGGCGATTGCTATGCCCGTTATCTGGTCCGCGTCGAAGAAATGCGCCAATCATGCAAAATCATGAAACAGGCGATTGAAAAAATGCCCAAGGGCCCCGTGATGGTCGATGACCACAAAATCACGCCGCCCAAACGCGCCGACATGAAAAATTCGATGGAAGCCTTGATCCACCATTTCAAGCTTTATACCGAAGGTTATCACGTACCGGCGGGCGAAACATATACGGCGGTCGAAGCGCCCAAAGGCGAATTCGGCGTTTATCTGGTATCGGACGGCAGCAACAAACCGTACCGCTGCCATATCCGCGCCCCGGGTTTTGCGCATTTGTCGGGCATGGATTTCATGTCGCGCGGTCACATGCTGGCCGATGCGGTATCCGTTATTGGTTCGCTGGACATCGTTTTCGGCGAAATTGACAGGTAATTGAACAGGAATAAAAACATGTCACACGCATGTCACCACCATTTTGAACAGCCGAAGGAATTCACATTCTCGGAAGAGAATATGAAAGAAATCG
>JAVEWI010000047.1:0-9062 GCA_034004625.1 Bdellovibrionales bacterium | reverse complement strand
GGCGCTTTGCCCGTCTTCGTCCGATTTCAACAAAGATTGGAACCGGCGTGACAACATTTCGCGCATCATGGCGTAATCGTCGCCGCCGGCCATTTGTCCTTTGGCGTTGAATTTGCGGTAGGCGTTTTTTTGCAGGCCTTCGGGCGTGGCGACAATCATGGCGCCCAATGTATGGGTGCCGGCGATATGGCTGTTATCGTAAACCTCGACCCTCTCCGGCGGGGCGTCCATGCCGAAAATATCGGCGAGTTTTTCAAACATCGCTTCTTGCATCTGCGCATCGGCCATGCGGCGGCCGAGGGCTTCGCGCGCGTTTTTTTGCGCCATGTCGGACAGCAATTTGCGGTCGCCCCGCTGCGGGTGGGTGATGGTGACTTTATATCCGGCTTTTTCGCGCAGCGCTTGCTCCAGAATGTCCTGCGCCTCCACATCATCATTCACAATGATTTCACGCGGCACGGGTTTGTTGGTGTAAAACTGTGCGATAAAAGCCGACAGAATTTCCGCCGTGGTCTGATCTTTTTCATGGCGGGGGAAATAGGCGCGGTTGCCAAAATTCTGCCCCGCGCGGAAAAAGAATACCTGTACGCAAGACGCCCCCGCATCGCGGTAAATGGCGAAAACATCGGCACTGTCGAGGCCTTCTATATTCACCGTCTGTTCGGCCTGTATTTGTGTCAGGGCGCGGATGCGGTCGCGGTATCCGGCGGCTTCTTCAAAATCCAGATTGTCGCTGGCTTCTTGCATTTTGGCGGCGAAGTCTTCCTGTATCGCGCGGCTGCGGCCTTCCAAAAACTGCCGCGCCATGTCGACTTGTTTTTGGTATTGCGCATGGCTGATCTTTGCCACGCAGGGCGCGGTGCAGCGTTTGATCTGGTATTGCAGGCAAGGGCGCGTGCGCAGGGCAAAAACATTGTCCGAACAATTGCGCAGCAAAAAGGCTTTTTGTAAAACGGCCAATGTTTCATTCACGGCAAATCCGGATGCGAAGGGGCCGAAATATTCACCCTTGCGGTCGCGCGCGCCGCGGTGTTTGGTCACCTGCGGATAATCATGGTCGCCCGTGATGATGATATAGGGGAATGATTTATCATCGCGCAGCAGGATGTTGTATCGCGGTTTCAGTTTTTTAATCAGGTTCGCTTCCAAAAGCAGGGCTTCCGCTTCGGTATGCGTGGTGGTGAATTCCATCTGGATGGTTGCGGCAATCATGCGCTGGATGCGGATGGATTGTTTTTGCGGTTGGGTATAGGCCGTGACGCGTTTTTTCAGGTTTTTGGCCTTGCCCACATAAAGCGCTTCGCCGTTTGCGTTTAACATGCGGTAAACGCCGGGGCTGCCGGGCAGGGTTTTGACGCAGGCTTCTATCACCGCAACGCCGGTTGCGGCGGGTGGCGCGTTTTCGTCTGTGTGTGAATCTGTATCGTCCATTTTTCGCCAGCCTGATGTAATGGCATAATATAGCGTCTGGCGCAGCAAAAAGGGATAGGGATTAAAGGCTTGATTTCATGCGCCGGAAATCTATCTGCAAAAACAGGTGCCTATGCGCGCCTGCTTGCGGGTGTTATAATAATATCAGGCTTGTCAAACGGGGGAGGGATGTCATGGCGTCTTGTCCGGTCAAATTATCGCTTTGGCGCGGCGTGGCGGGGTTTAGCCTGCTGCTGGCGGCTTTTCTGGTTTTTAACCAATATCCGCTGGGTTTTGTGGCCCTGCTCCTCGGCTCGCTTTATTTTTTCAAAGGCTGCCCTGCGTGCTGGCTTAGCGGGCTTGCCGATGCCCGCAAGCTTAAAAAACAGCAAGATGCAGAAAAAACAACACAAAACCCGCCGGATATCGCGGGATAAAACCGCTGTCGCTACGGCTTGACGCCGCCGCCTGAAATCTCTAGCTTTGGGGGATCAGCAGGCGTGGCGGAATGGTATACGCAACGGACTTAAAATCCGTGGGGAGCAATCTCGTGGGGGTTCAAGTCCCCCCGCCTGCACCAAATATGTTCTAGCCCGCCGCGGCGTCCCCGATAAAATCTGCGATAAATTTTTGCGTGTCCGCATCGGCCAGCGCAGGCACATGCCCCGCATCGGGGCAGATATGCAGTTTCAGGTCGGGCCGCAGGTTTTGCAGATCCGCAATTTCCTGCGCGGTACAAAGGTCTGATTTTCCGCCCGCAACCAAAGCCAGCGGACAGGAAAGTTTTTCTATCCCCGCCGTAATATCAATACCGGCCCGCAGCGCAGGCGCCGCCAGCCGCGCGATCTTCGGATCGAAATGAAAAGCATATCCGCCATCCGCTTTACGCAATTGATGCGCGGCGTAATGATGCCATATGTCATCACTGACATCGCCAAGGGGCAGGTTGGTTTTTAAAATTTCCGTCAATGTTTCAATAGACGGCAGCAGGGGCAGGTTTTCTACCACATAATCCGCAATACGCGCGCATGCCGCCGCATTCGGGCGGTGCGTGATGTCGATAAGGGTGAGGGATGCGATGTGCGCCGCTTTATCCCGCGCGGCCATTTCCATCGCGATCAACCCGCCCATGGATGTGCCCACCCAATGCACGGAGCCTGTGAAATGATGCCGTAACATATCCGCAAAAATATCGGCATAACGGGTCAGGTGATATTCTTCCGGCGGCAGGCGCAGGCTTTCACCGCGCCCCGGCGCATCAAAAGCAAAAAAACGCCAGCCTTGCGCCGCCAAAGCCGCGCCCAGAAAATCAAAATCCCGTTTTTGCCGCGTCAGGCCATGCACGGCAACAATATCCTCGCGCAGGGGCATGCCGGCGGGCGGGTCAAACCGCGTGCAGGCAAGGCCGTGCAGCGTGTCGAAAGCGGGTTCTGGGATAACGGTCATGCGGGATGCTCCGGTCAAAATGTGATGCCAGTTTAAAACGCGCGGGGGCGAGAGGCAAGCATGCCGCCTATTGTCCGGCTTCTGTGTTGTGTCGCCATTTTTGCCGATTGGTTTTATACGGCTGTTCGGGATAAGATAGCGGGGATGAATATAACCGGAGCCCCGACATGAAACCCGCCCCGATCGCGCCCGCATGGAAATATTATGTGCTGTGGGGCGTTGCTTGCGCGCTGGCGGCTTTGGTTTTTGTTTTGCCGCCCATTGCGCAGGATCTTTCCTATCACGACTTTGCCGATAAACGCGGCCTGTCGCATCTGCCCTTTGCCGCGGATGTATTGAGCAATATTCCGTTTTGTATCGTGGGGCTTTGGGGCTTGGTGATGCTATCGCAGCGCAAGGCGGCGGAGAAGGAAGCCTTGCAGCTTTGGTATATATTTTTCGGCGGGGTTTTTCTGGTGGGCTTTGGCTCCGGCTATTACCACTGGGCGCCCGATAACCAGACGTTGGTATGGGACAGGCTGCCCATGACCATTGCCTTTATGTCTCTTTTTTCGCTGATCATTGCAGAGCGTGTGCATACGCGGCTGGGCTATGCCTTGTTCCCGCTGCTGCTGGTTTTGGGCGCGGGCAGCGTCTGGTACTGGGGCTATACCGAAAGCATCGGCGCGGGTGATCTGCGTCCCTATGTATTGGTGCAGTTTTTGCCGATGGTTTTAATCCTTTTGATACTGGCTTTGTTTCCCGCGCGCATGGGCGGCACGCGTTATGTGATATGGTGCCTTGGCTGGTATCTGGCGGCGAAGGGGTTGGAGCATTTTGATGATGCGGTCTTTGCCGCGCTGGGGCATACCGTCAGCGGGCATAGTTTGAAACATCTGGCCGCCGCCGCTGCTGTGGCCTGTCTGCTGCCTTATGCGAAATTGCGCCTGCGCGAAAAAACGGTGGATGTGTAACCTGTCCTAATAATCCGGCATGGAAACTCTGCGGCGGGGTTTGATCCGTCCCCGATTTGCGATAGACTGGGCGGATGGATGCTGATCTTCTGACACAGGAACGCGGCCGCTGGCCGCTTTGGTTGCAAATGCTCATCGGGCTGGGTGCCGGTGTGTTGGCAGGGCTTTTACTCCGCAGCGGCGGGTTTCTTGCCCTGCCCGAAGGCCTTTTGCAGGACGTGACGGATTGGATCATGCTGCCTGCGCGGTTTTTCCTCGGCCTTATTACCATGGTGGTGATCCCGCTGGTTTTTTGTTCGGTTTTGCTGGCCGTGACGGAAAGCGGCAGCGCGTCTTTCCTGCGCCGGACGGGTACGGGGGTTGCGCTTTATTTCGGCGTTTCCACCATTGTTGCCGTCATCATCGGTGTTGTGATTTCGCATGTCATGCAGCCCGCGCAATATGTACCGCAAAGCTGGTTTGTGGCACAGATAGGCGAAGCCCCCAGCCTTGCAGATGCCGCGGAAAAATTATCGGGCGGCAAAAGCATCCCGCAAATGATTGCAGATGTCTTGCCCGTCAACCCTGCGCGCGCAGTGTTGGAACAACAAATGTTGTCTTTGGTTGTGGGCGCGCTTTTGGCGGGTCTGGCGCTGCTCGCCCTGCCAAGGAAAGAGTCTCAACCGGTTATTTCCGTTTGTATCGGTGTGCAGGCCGTGTGCATGAAAATCGTGTCATGGGCGCTTAAAATCGCGCCGATTGCTGTTTTTGGCTTTTTATTCAGCCTGACCGTGCAAACCGGCATGGATATGCTGATCGCCATGGGATGGTATATGGCGGCGGTGCTGGCGGGGCTGGTTGTTATCATGTGTTGTTACATGATGGTGGTGGCATTTGGCGCGCGGCGTAACCCGTGGTATTTTCTGGTGTCGATACGCGATGTGATGGTGATGGCGTTTTCCAGCTCCAGCTCCTCCGCCACTATGCCCCTGACGCTGGCCACGGCGGAAAAAAATCTGGGGGTAAGAGCAGAGGTTGCGCGGCTTATCGTCCCCCTTGGCACCATTATCAATATGGACGGCACTGCGGTTTATCAGGTGATTGTGGCTTTGTTCCTGACCACCTTGATGGGCGTGCAGCTTTCGGCCATGGAAACTTTTATTCTATGCGCCAGTATTGTGGGTGCGGCGATTGGCACGCCCGGTACGCCGGGCGTGGGGCTGGTTGTTTTGTCTGTTATTCTGGCCAATCTGGGCATTCCGCCCGAAGCCATCGGGGTTATCCTGAGCGTGGACCGTTTGCTGGATATGTTCCGCACCGTGATTAACGTCGTGGGCGATTTGGTGGCGGCGGTTTTGTTTGACCGTTTGACGCCGCCATTACACGGCGAAAATATGTCTGCGCTTCATGGCGAAATTTTACAGGAACCAAAAATATGAAACTGACATTTCTGGGCGCGGCGGGCACGGTCACGGGTTCGCAATATCTGATCGAAGACGACAATAAACGCATTTTGGTCGATGCCGGTTTGTTTCAGGGGCGCAAGGAGCTGCGCGAACGTAACTGGGCGCCGCTGCCGTATGATCCGGCAAAGCTGGATGCCATTTTGCTGACCCATGCGCATATCGACCATAGCGGATATATCCCGCGTCTGGTCAAGGAAGGATTCCGCGGGCCTGTTTATTGCACGGCAGCGACGCAGGATTTGTGCAGCATCCTGCTGCCCGACAGCGGGCATTTGCAGGAAGAAGACGCGGCCAGCGCCAACCGCCACGGATATTCGCGGCATGAAACCGCCCTGCCTCTTTATACGCAGGAAGAAGCCGAGGTGGCGCTGGAGCAATTCCGCGCCGTTGAATTTGGCAAACGTTATACGCTGAAAGACAGCTTGCTCGGCTTTACCATGCACCGCGCGGGGCATATTCTGGGCGCATCGTTTATTCGTCTGGATGATGGCATGACGTCTGTTTTGTTTGGCGGGGATATTGGGCGTTTGCGCAATCCCGTCATGAAATCACCGGCGAAGATTCAGGAAGCGGATTATCTGCTGGTCGAATCCACCTATGGCGACCGCCTGCATAACAGCGATGATCCGACCGAAGACATCTACCGCATAGTGCGCGAAACCGCGGCGCGGGGCGGCACGGTGGTTATTCCGGCCTTTGCCGTGGGGCGGACGCAGGCGCTGCTGTATCATATCTATCAATTGAAAAAAGACGGGCGTTTGCCGGATATTCCGGTTTTTGTGGACAGTCCCATGGCCATTCGCGCGACCGCGCTGTTATCGCGCCATCCGGCGGACCACCGCTTGCCGCCCGATATTTGTACGGCGATTGATAGCATGACCCGATATACCCAAACGACCGAGGAATCAAAAGAAATCAACAGCCGCCACAACGGCATGCCCAAGGTAATTATTTCCGCCAGCGGCATGGCGACGGGCGGACGTATTTTGCACCACCTGAAACATTATATCGGTGATGAACGCAATACGATTTTGCTGGCGGGGTATCAGGCGGACGGCACACGTGGTGACCGTCTGGCCAAGGGGGAAAAAGAAATTTCCATCCACGGGATGATGTGGCCGGTACGTGCGAAAATTGAAAAACTGGACAATATGTCCGCCCATGCGGATTACGAAGAAATCCTGACCTGGCTTGAAAATTTCAACGCGCCGCCACGCCGCGTGTTTATCACGCATGGCGAACCCGCCGCCGCCGCCGCGATGAAAGGCCATATCGAAGAGCGTTTCGGCTGGGATGCCCATGTGCCGGCGCATGGCGAAATGGTTGAGCTGTAACCCGGCATAAAAACAGGAGAGGCGGGCATGCAGGTGCCGGTCAAATATGTGAACGTTTACCGCAATATCAAGGGCCGCCTTGATCTACTGCGTTTTTTGTTCAAATGGGACAGCGATTACCGCAAAGACCTGATTATCACTGTGCTGGCTTTTATGCTGCTCGGCTATTCCATCTATGACATGGATGACTGGATGGATTTGATTGCCATGAGCGTGGAGCTATCCATCATCATGCTGCAACTGGGCACGGAAATGTCTATTTTGCCGCGTGACTACCGCCCGTCTTACGGCGGTGTGCGTTATACGGTGCAAAGCAGTACGCATATTGCCTATGAAGAATTAAGTTTTCTGATGTCCGGTGTTTATCCGGCGGTGAGCGAGGAAATGCTCGGTTTTCACTATCCCATGGCGATTGTCGGGATGAACCGCGAAAGCCCGCTGGTCAGTCCGGATTTTGACGACCGTTTGATGTTGAAAGAAAAAATATTATACCGCGAAGATGTGCGCGAAAGGCGTTATATCCGCTCCCGCCACCAGATACGCTATATCGCCATCCGCGTGGCGGATAAAGTGCAACATACCACCAACGGCGTAAAACTTGCCCTGCAAAGCACAGCGGAAACATTGCTGGATGATGCGCCGGTGCCGCTGCGTAAATCGTATTATTTTGATGCGCTCTTGACGGCGGAGGCTTTCCGCAGCCGTATCTTCCGCAACAACATTGACGGGCAAAAAGAAGTCTATACCGATCTGACCAGTTATTTCCCTGTGTACAAAGAAACAATTGGCGGGCAGGAAAGCGTGCGCTTTACCGAAGATTTTCACGAAAAAGTATCCGGCCATGTCGGTATCACGTCTTTGCTTTTGACCGAAAACCGCCGCGTGGCTATGTTGTTTCAGGGCACGTCAAAAGCGATTGGCGCAAAGACGGTGACGCTGGGCGGCTCCGGCTCTCTCGACTATGACGACATGCGCCGTGCGGGATATCCCGAAGATTTCCGTGATGTCCTTGCCGATGCGCTGGCGCGTGAGGTTGCCGAAGAAACCGGATTGTCCGGCCATGCGGCAGAAATACGCGGGAATACGATGATTACAGGTTTCTTCCGATGGATCGACCGCTGCGGCAAGCCGGAATTTGTCGGCGTGACGCGGGCGGGCGGCATTCCTTTTGCCAAAAACCAATCCATAGATGGCGACGAAGTTGTGGGGTTTGAAGAAATCCCCGTGACGGTCAACAAGATGGAAGATTTCATTGACGTCATGAAATATATCCGCGATCAGGATATAAATCTTTCGCTGTCATCCTTGATGGCGCTATATCGTTTGGTTGTGGTGGCGCGTTATAACCGCAGCGGCAATATGACGCCCGCGCAAAAACAGGTTTATGACAGGATCAGCCACTTCCTGTTTGATCTGCCCGCAAATCCGTAAGGACTTATTTTTAAAAATCATGCACGTAAAGAGCGCCCGTTTGCGTGCCTTGCCAATTGCGTATATCGGGCAGGCAGAGGGGGCGGATGGCGGTTAAAACTTTTTCATCTGCCAAGGCATGTTTTGCCAAAAGGGTGTAAAGCGCCGCCTGCGCCGCACGCTGCGCGCCGTCTTCGGCCTTGAGCGCGATCACGGTATCTTTGGCGGGGATAACGGCGATATAACATCCCTCCGCCCCGGTTTTGGACATGATGGCGCCGTTCGCCGTTTGCATTAAAACGGTATCCAGACGGTTTTTGCTGCCGCCGACCAGCAGCGGGTGGTCTGTCATGGCCTGGTACAAATGGCGGCATGCGCTGCCGCGGCGAAAGCCTGATTTATCCGCACGCATAAATGCCGCAAATCCCCGCGCAAGGGCGGAGAGCGGCATGGCCGGATTGGGCGCGGAACATCCATCAATCCCGCAATCGGCTGGATGCCGCGTGATGCCGCACATCTCTGCAACGGTGGACAGGATCATATCCTGCACCGGATGCGCGGTATCCAGATAACCCGCGGCGGACACGTCCAGAAATTTGGCCAAGGTCAACATGCCCGTATGCTTGCCGGAGCAATTATTGCACAGAATACATGCGGGTTTGCATCCATCGGCATAGGGCGCATGGGCGCCGCAATCCAGATGGGTTTCATCAAAACCGATGCGTTGCAACCATGCTGCCGCTGTTTGCACGTGGATGTCTTCGCCGCTATGCGATGCGCAGGCCAGCGCCAGTTCGGCATCGCTGACGCCAAAGGCCGCCGCCGCGCCGCTTTCAACCAGCGCTATGGCTTGTAATGGTTTTAATGTAGAGCGCGGGTAAATTACGCGCGCGGCATCGCCATAAATGGCGGCGGTTTTGCCGTCACCTTGCATGACGACGGCATGTACGCGGTGCAGGCTTTCGTCTATAGCGCCGCGGGTGATGGCAACGGTCAGGGGGGCGAAAGTTTTTGTGGCGGGGGCTGGCATATAAAACTCCGGCGGCGCAGGGGGGATAGGCATG
>JAVEWI010000046.1:0-9143 GCA_034004625.1 Bdellovibrionales bacterium | reverse complement strand
GCGGCGTCCGTCATTTCCGCCGTGGCGTCGCCGCGGCCGGGGATGAAGGGCACGGCAACGTCGAAACCTGCTGCTTTCGCCGCTTGCTCCACGCCGTAATTTCCGCCCAGCACGATGATGTCGGCAAGGCTGGCGCCGGTTTCCGCAGCGATTTTTTCGTAAGCCGAAAGCGCTTTGGCAAGGCGTGCAGGTTCGTTCCCTTCCCAGTCTTTTTGCGGGGCAAGGCGGATGCGCGCACCATTCGCGCCGCCGCGCATATCAGACCCGCGGTATGTGCGGGCGCTGTCCCATGCCGTGGTAACCATGTCGCTGACGGACAGGCCGCTTTTGGCGATAAGCGCACGCGCCGCTGCAACGTCAAAATTTTTGTTGCCGGCGGGGATGGGGTCTTGCCAGATCAAATCTTCCTTCGGCACATCGGGGCCGATATAGCGGATTTTCGGGCCCAGATCGCGGTGGGTCAATTTGAACCACGCACGCGCAAAGACTTCGGAGAAATAGGCGGGGTCTTTGTGAAAACGCTCGGCAATCGCGCGGTAACCGGGGTCCATTTTCAATGCCATATCGGCATCGGTCATCATGGGGTTGTGGCGGATGGACGGGTCTTCGACATCGGCCGGTTTGTCTTCTTCCTTGATGTTTACCGGTTCCCACTGGCTGGCGCCGGCGGGGCTTTTGGTCAATTGCCAGTCATAGGTAAAGAGCAGGTGGAAAAACCCGTTGTCCCATGTGGTGGGGTTGGTTGTCCACGCGCCTTCCAGGCCGCTTACGACTGTATCGCGGCCGATGCCGCGTTTGCTTTTGTTCATCCAGCCAAGGCCCTGGTCTTCGACATCGGATGCTTCCGGATTGGCGCTGAGCAATTTGGCATCGCCATTGCCGTGGCATTTGCCAACGGTATGGCCGCCCGCGGTCAGGGCGACGGTTTCTTCGTCATCCATCGCCATACGGGCAAAGGTTTCGCGCATTTGCATGGCGGTTTTCAGCGGGTCGGATTTGCCGTTGACGCCTTCGGGGTTGACGTAGATCAAACCCATTTGCACAGCGGCCAGCGGGTTTTCCAGCGTGGCGGGCGTGCCGACATCGGCATAGCGGTTATCGCTGGGCGCCAGCCATTCTTTTTCCGACCCCCAGTAAATGTCTTTTTCCGGATGCCAGATGTCTTCGCGGCCAAAACCAAAGCCGTAAGATTTCAGCCCCATGGATTCATACGCCACGGTGCCTGCGAAAATAATCAGGTCAGCCCAGCTGAGGCGGTTGCCGTATTTTTTCTTGATCGGCCACAAAAGACGGCGTGCCTTGTCCGTATTCACGTTATCCGGCCATGAATTCAGCGGGGCAAAGCGTTGGTTGCCTGTGCCGCCGCCGCCGCGCCCGTCCGTCATGCGGTAAGAACCCGCGGCATGCCATGCGGTGCGCACCATCATGGGGCCGTAATGTCCCCAGTCTGCCGGCCACCATTCCTGGCTGTCGGTCATGAGCGCGAGGAGGTCTTTGCGTAGCGCGGCGACATCCAGTTTTTTGACTTCTTCACGGTAATTGAAACCGGCGCCCATCGGGCGGGTTTTGGTGTCGTGCTGGTGCAGGATGTCAAGGTTCAGGGCATTGGGCCACCAATCGGTATTGGATTTGCCCGTGGCGGTGACGGCGCCATGCATAAAGGGGCATTTGCCGGCGCTGCTGTTATTCTGGCTCATGTTTTTCTCCGGTTATGGTTGTGTGTGAAACGGGGGCTGGACATTCCGTGCGGCAAGCGTACTGCCTGTTTATAAAGCGGTATGATTAAAATACGGTGAATAGATATTGAAAGATTAATAGGTCGGGCATATATATAAAAGTATAAATATCCTATAAAACTTATAATCCAAACTTATGAGACATAACGATGAACCTGCGCGATCTTGAATATATTCTGGCGGTGGCGGAAAAACGCCATTTCGGTTTGGCGGCAGAGGCTTGTCACGTCAGCCAGCCCGCGCTTAGCACGCAGATACGTAAACTGGAAGATGAGCTGGGCCTGCGTCTGTTCGACCGCACCACGCGTGAAGTGGCGCCCACTGTCGAAGCGCAATTTATTCTTGATCACGCGCGCAGGATTTTAGAAAACGCGGGCGAGATTAAAAAATACGCCCGCTTGCACCGCGAAGGCCGCCAGACAAAAATTATAAACCTTGGCGTTATTCCCACCATCGCGCCTTATTACCTGCCGGATTTTTTTGCACGCGTGGGGAAGAAGGCGCGGGCGCAAAACATCAACTGGCAAATTCACGAAGAAAAAACCGAAAGATTGATGGCGCAGCTGCAAGAGGGCAAGCTGGACGCCGCCATTGTCAGCCTGCCGGTGCGAAGTGATGGATTGAAAACGCGCAAGCTGTTTACGGAGCCTTTTTATCTGGCTGTTCCCACAGGACATCCCTATGCCGGATTATCGGCGGTAGAGGCGGGGGATATTGACGGCGCCGAATGGTTATTGCTGGATGACGGGCATTGCATGAAAGACCAGATGCTGGGCATTTGCGAAAAACTGCGCAGTGCTGCCAATCCTGTCTATGGGCATTCATTCCGTGCGACCAGCCTTGAAACCCTGCGCCACATGGTGGCCACGCATTCGGGCGTGAC
Source organism: Bdellovibrionales bacterium (assembly GCA_034004625.1). Lineage (GTDB taxonomy): Bacteria > Pseudomonadota > Alphaproteobacteria > Micavibrionales > UBA2020 > UBA2020. The sequence goes on along the minus strand of JAVEWI010000046.1, from coordinate 6,524 downwards.
GTTATTGCCGGCCATGGCGAAGCGTAAAAACGACGGCATTACCTATGTGCCATTTAAAAACGACCGGTATGCGCGCAGCATTGGCTTGGTTTGGCGGCCGGGCAGTGCCTATGTTTCTGAAATTCAGGATCTGTGCGCTTTGCTGGAAAAAGCGGGCGGGCAGGATTGATGCGTCCAGAGGGGCACTGCCCAGAGGATAGACAGGGCTTTTAGGCCTTGCGGGCTTCTTGCGATTCCAGCTGCGCCTGATCTGCCAGCCAGAGCGTTTCAGCCTCGGCCAATTTTGACAGGATTTGCGCGTGTTCTTTTTGTGCACGGGCTGCGCGTGCAGCATCGGCGAAGAATCCGTTTTGCGCCATTTCCGCTTCCAGCTTTTCTTTTTGCGCGGTCAGCTTTTCAATATCCTTTTCCGCCTTTTCAATGCGGCGGCGCAGGGTGGACGGGCTGATGGCGGGTGCGGATTCTTTTTGCGGTTCTGGTGCTGCACTTGCGGCGGTTTCTTCTTTCAGGCGTTCGGCGCGTTCGCGGCTGCGGCGTTCGCGGCGTTGCTGGGTCACAAAACGGCGGTAATCGGCCAAATCGCCGTCAAAGTTTTTCACTTCACCTTCATGCACCAGCCACAGGCGGTCTGCCACACGTTCCACCATGCCGGGGTCGTGGCTGACAATAATCACCGCGCCGTCATAGGCGTTCAAGGCGTTTATCAATGCCTGACGCGCATCAATGTCCAGGTGGTTGGTTGGTTCGTCCAGCAGCAATACATGCGGCGCATCAAAACTCATGATTGCGAATAAAAGGCGTGCTTTTTCTCCGCCGCTGAGCGAGGCGATGGTATTGTCCGCCAAATCCTTGGAAAAATGGAATTGCCCCAATTTGGCGCGCACCACGGATTCCTTGACGTTGCCCGTTTTGCGTTCCATCAGGCGGTACATTTCAAGATAGGGCGTGGATGTGACATCCAGTTCTTCGGTCTGGTGCTGCGAAAAATAACCGATACGCAGCTTGCCTGACCGCACCACTTCGCCATGCATGGCCGCCAGTTTTCCGGCGATGAGTTTGATCAGCGTTGATTTACCGTTGCCGTTGGCGCCCATCAAGGCGATACGATCATCCATGTCGATATTGTGGCTGACGTGTTTTAAAATCGGCTTGCCTTCGGTATACCCTACATCTACGCCGCGCATAGCGATCAAGGGGGATGATAATTCTTCCGGTTGCGGGAATGAAAAACGCAAACTGCGGCTGGCGATAACGGCATCGACCAGATCCATTTTTTCAAGCGCCTTGATACGGCTTTGCGCCTGCCGTGCCTTGCTGGCCTTGGCGCGGAAACGGTCAACGAAGGCCTGCATATGCGCGCGGTGCGCCTGTTGTTTTTCAAACTGTGCCTGTTGGTGGACAAGACGTTCGGCGCGTTCGCGTTCAAACGTATCGTAATTACCGGTGTACAGCGTCGCTTGCTGGTTGTCGACATGCACAATATGGTCGGCGCAGATGTTCAAAAGCTCGCGGTCATGCGAAATGACCAACAGCGTATGGGGGTAACTGGCCAGATATTCTTCCAGCCACATGATCGCTTCCAGATCAAGGTGGTTGGTCGGTTCGTCAAGCATCAAGACATCGGGCTGTACGAACAGCGCGGCGGCCAGCGCCACGCGCATGCGCCAGCCACCGCTGAGCGCGGCAAAGGGGGCTTGCATCTGGTCATCGCGGAAGCCAAGACCTGTCAGCAAAATCGCCGCGCGGGACGGCGCGGTATAGGCATCAAGCTCCGCAAGGCGCATATGGATGTCACCGATTTTATAAGGATCGGTTTCCGTCTCCGCCGCCTGCAGCAATGCGGATAATTCCTCATGCGCATGAATAACGATGTCGATGATGGGCGTATCGGTGACGGGAATATCCTGCCGCACCATGCCGAATGTCTGGCGTTCGTTCAATTTGATATTGCCCGCATCAGGGTGCAGGTCGCCGGAAATCAGTTTGAACAGGGTTGATTTGCCCGCGCCATTGGCGCCGACCACGCCGACTTTCCAGCCGTCCATGATATTGACGTTGCAATCTTCCAGGATTGTGCGGCCGCCCACGCGGTATGTCAGGTTCGATACGCTCAGCATAATGCCGATGCTTATGACACAAGGCCGCGGCGGGGTAAAGCTTTATAAATAAAAATCCCTTGAAACAAGGGGTTTTCGGGTTATCCGCGAATCTGTCCATCGCCGCGGATGACCCATTTATAGCTGGTCAGGGCGTCCAGACCCATGGGGCCGCGGGCGTGGAGTTTTTGGGTGCTGATGCCGATTTCCGCGCCCATGCCGAATTGCCCGCCGTCGGTAAAACCTGTCGATGCATTGGCATAGACCGCGGCAGCGTCCACGGCGTCCAGAAAGGCGTCAATCACGCCAGCGTCTTCGGCGACCACCGCTTCGCTGTGGCGGGATGAATAATGCGCGATATGGGCGAGGGCTTCGTCGAGCCCGCCCACGGTTTTGACGGACATTTTATAAGACAAAAATTCACGCCCGAAATCTTCCGGCGCGGCGGGGTGCAGCAGCGCCGCGGGGTAATGCGGGGCGAGGGCGGCATGCGCCTCGGCATCCGCAAAAATCTCGACATCATGTGCCGCCAGTTTTGCGCAGATGGCGCCAAGGTCGCCAAGGCGTGCGCGGTGCAGCAGCAGCGTATCAAGCGCATTGCATACGCTGACGCGGCGGGTTTTGGAATTGTGGACGATATTGGCGGCTTTGGTGGCATCGGCGCTTTGATCGACATAGGTATGCACAATGCCCGCGCCGGTTTCAATGACGGGGATACGTGCGTTTTCGCGCACATGGTCGATCAAGGCCTGACTGCCGCGCGGGATACAAATATCGACCAGCCCGACCGCGTTGAGCAGCGCCGTGGTGGCTTCACGCAGCGGCGGCAGCAGGTAAACCAGCGCTGTGTCCAGCCCCGCTTTTTGCAATGTATCGTGGATCAAGGCGACAAAGGCGCGGTTGCTGTGATCGGCTTCTTTGCCGCCTTTTAATGCGGTCGCATTGCCGGCACGGAAACACAGGGCGAAAACATCCACCGTCACATTGGGGCGGGATTCGTAAATGACGCCGACCACGCCGAGGGGTACGCTGCGTTTTTCAATCAACAACCCATTGGGCAGGGTTTTATGTTCCAGCACGCGGCCGGCGGGCGCGGGCAGGGCGGCGACTTTGCGCAGGTCTTCGGCAATGGAGGCAAGGCGCGCTTCGTTCAGCAGCAGGCGGTCATACCGCGGATCGTCTTTGTCCATGGCGGCAAGATCCTGCGCATTGGCGGCGAGAATTTGCGGCATATGCAGCGCGATATTATCGGCAAGCGCGTTCAGCACGGCGGCGGTTTCATCCGGTGCGAGACGCGCCAGATGACGGCTGGCGGCGCGGGTTTGTTCAAGGGCGCGTGTGATGTCCTGCATGGGTTTATCCCCCTGTGCGTATGTGCAGATGGTCGTAGTGAATAATTTCAGGTTTGCCTTTTTGCCCCATATATTCGCGCAGGCGGTCCGCGCCATAGCGCGCGATGCCGATGCCGATTTTGCTGCCTTTGGGGTCGATAATATCAATCAAATCGCCTTTTTTAAAATCCCCCGCGGTGGATTCTATGCCCACAGGCAAGAGGCTGATGGCTTTTTCCCCGCTGCGCAAAATATCGGCCAGCTTGGCATTGACGGTGATTTGCCCGCCCTGTGCGCTGCCGCTAAAAGCCATCCATTTTTTCAGGCTGGATTTGCGCGTGCGCGGCAAAACGGTGGTGCCGACGCCTTCGCCCGCCGCAATGCGCAGCAGGACGTTGTCTGTTTTCAAACTGGCAATATGCGTGGCAATGCCCATGTCTGACATTTTGCGCGCGGTGCCGAGTTTTGTCGCCATGCCGCCGCGGCCCTGTGTGGTTTTGCCCGCGTGGGCTTCGGGCCATATGTCTTTTTTCGGGTCGATGATGTCGATTTTGCGTGATTGCGGATTGTCGGGGTGCCCGTCATAAACGCCGTCCACGCTGGTTAAAATGACCAGTTTATCCGCATTCATTTGCGCGGCGATCAGGCCGGATAATTCATCGTTATCGGTGAACATCAGCTCTTCGATCGATACGCTGTCGTTTTCATTGATGATGGGCAGCACGTTTTTTTGCCGCGTGACTTCGCGCAAAAGGCGGGCGATGTTCAGGTAATGCAGGCGGGTATGAAAATCCTGCTTGGTCAGCAGCAGCTGCGCCACTGCAATGCCGTGCGGGGCAAATAACGCGGCATAGGCGCGCATCAATTCATGTTGCCCCATGGCGGCGAGCAGCTGTTTTTCCCCCGTGGTCTTGCCGTATTCGCGGCCCAGCAGTCCGCGCGCCACATGGCGCCCAGATCCGACCGCGCCCGAGCTGACCAGCGCCACCTGCTGCCCCGATTGCATCAGCTGCGCGATCTGCCCCGTCAGATTTTCGAGGGTTTTTTCCATCGGCGCGCCGTTTTCGGCCAAAATCGCCTGCGTGCCGACCTTGATAACGATAGTCACTTTGAACTCCTTGTTTCTCAAAGATTTTTAGCACATTGGTGCCGCGCCGTAATTTATTTTTTTGAACGGGCAGGGTCGAATCGTTGACAGATTGTGCACCCCAATATATAAAATAAAGCCACCTGAGATATTCACATAATGACAAGCGGATGAGGGTGGAAATGCGTTTGAAATGTGCCTGGGGTACTGCGGCAGCGAAAGCGGACAAAACCGACGGAGCGCCTGATGTGGACCTGACAGAACACCTCCGAAAGACGGAGCAGGGCCATTTGCTGCAAGCGCAGATCCTTCAGGGATGTTTTGATACCCTGCGCGAAAAAGGGCTTCTGGAAGAAGCCTATCTCAGAGGATCCATTGGCCGCGGCCACGCAGACGAACATTCCGACATCGACCTTTTCACAGTCATCAAACCCGAAAAAATCAACGAAGTTTACGACACTGTAAACGAATTCCTCGCCTCCAAGGGCCGCATCATTGTTGGATGCCACGACCGTCTGGTCGAAAATTACGGCGGCATCGGTTTCATGTTTATCGCCGAAAGCGACGCCCACAACAAACAAACCTACCAATTCGACCTGTATATGGCGATGAAGGGCGTACCGCCCCGCAATCCCACCTCTATCAAGCCCCGCATGTTCGCCGGCGACCCCGATTACAAATGGACCGATACCTACGGCCAGAGCGCGGTTGAACTGCCCGAAGTCACCAAACAATTCGTTCACAAACATACATCGGGCGACAGCCAGGCCGACCGCATGGAACTGCTGATGCAGGAAATGCTGATTACGCTTTACGTCACCAACAAACATATCAAACGCGGCCAGGTATCGCGCACCGTGGTAGATAACCACAGCGTTGTGACATCCGCGATTGAATTTATGCAGGTTTTGACGGGTTACAAATCGACCGGTTATTCGCCCGTGTATCTGGGTGACGAAGTGGCCCGTTTTGCCAAAGAAAACGGCGACCGCGAAATGCGCCAGGCCGCGGAAAAGCTGGAAAGACTGTTTGACCAGCCGATGAGCCCGGTCAAATTGCTCGATACGCTGGATTATTCCGCAACGGTTTTCAAACAAGCCTTCCCCGAGCGTTATGCGCGCAAGGAAGCGGAAATCGAATTCTTCCGCGAACAGGTTCTGTTGCCGCCCGTACAGGCTTATATGCAGCAAGTGCGCCAGTATGAACAATACGCGGCAATGAACAAGGCCAGCACCAGCCCCGTTAACAAAGTGTCGGGTGCGCTGCGTTCTGCTTTTGACCGTTTCGGCGGATTTATCAAGGGTATCTCCGGCGATAACGACAATGCGCAGCCCAAAGGCCCCGCGCAGCCCAAGGGCAAAGACAAGAAAAAAGACATCAAACCATAACCTTACCCTACGGCAGATATAAAAAATGAAAATCACTGTACTTGGCAGCGGCTCCGCCTATGGCGTTCCTTACGCAGGCGGCGGCTGGGGCAAATGCGACCCCGCTAATCCCAAAAACCGCCGCACCACGCCCTCTGTCCTGATCGAAGACGGCACGACGCAGCTCTTGGTCGATATGGGGCCGGATTTCAAAGAACAATCTATCCGCCACAACATCACTAATCCCGATGCGGTTTTCTTTACCCATCCGCATGCCGACCATATTGCGGGCATGTTCCATCTGCCGATTTTTATGTCGCATAGAAACGGCAAACATTTGCCGCTCTATGCCAACCGTTTCACGCGCAAAGATATCGAACGCGTGTGGTGGTATATGTTCGACCCTGCCATCAACGTGGAATACACGGGCGATGCGCGCCCTTATTGGGTGGAAATGATGCCGCCGCAAAAACTGGATATCGGCACGCTGAAAATCCAGACTTTCCTGCAACAGCATGGCCGCATCCATTCGCTGGGTCTGCGCATTGGCAATATGGCTTATTGCACGGATGTGAACGAATTCCTGCCGGAAAGCGAAGAACATCTCTACGGCCTTGATACATGGTTTGTGGATTGCAACTGT
>JAVEWI010000045.1:0-9175 GCA_034004625.1 Bdellovibrionales bacterium | reverse complement strand
GGATCCGCATTCGCCGTTGCTGCCGACCAATAAATGGATTATTTCCACGGTCAAGGACATGGTGAAAACGCATCAGGGTATTCGTGTGTGTTTGAAACGTGCGGGGGCTTTTGCGCTTGGCGGTTTGGCTGCGCTGGCGGCGGGTGCTGCGGGCGCTTTCATGGCGCCGGGTTTGCTGGTGGCGGGCGGCATTGCCGCGGCATCGCTGGCGGCGGCGGGCACGGCAGGTTTCTTTGCCAAAAAACAGCTGGAAAAAATCAAGGCCGACCACATGGGCGATGTGCAGGAAATCGTCAAAAATAAATATCTGGAGATGAAGGCGGGCGAATTGGCCCGCGCATGGAAAGAACGCGCGGAAAAAGTCCGCCTTGAACGTGCCGCAAAACGTGAACAGGAAGCCGCGCAAAAAGCCGCCGCCGCACAGGAAGCCGCAAAGCAGGCACCGGTAGAAAAAAGCGCAGAAAAACCTGCCGCTCAACCGGCAGATAAATCTGTGGCAGAAAAACCCTCCACGCTTAAAACATTCGGTCGCTGGGCCGCGGCCAAGGCACGCGAAGGCGCACATAAGCTGGAAGATAAAATTCACGAGGCAGTTGAACAAAAACTCGACGCGCCCAAACCTGCCAATAACGACCGTCCGCCCGCGCCGCCCAAAAACAGCGCCCCCAAAAACGGCGGATAAAATTTCATCCCGAAATGGCGGCAAAACAAGCTGCGGTTTCTTACATCGTTTTATACAGGCCCATGAAAGGATTTTCACATGGCAGATGGTTTGACCGAAATCACCGTAGCGGATAGCGGCGATGGCAATTTTGTGCAGCAAGTCACCGGCAAAACGCATACGTTTTTGTCCGATGCCACGCTTGAAAAAGGCGGACAGGACAAAGGTCCCGCGCCTTATGAACTGCTGCTGGCCGCGCTTGGCAGCTGCACCAGCATTACCATCCGCATGTATGCGGAACGTAAAGGTTGGGCGCTGGATAAAGTCTCCGTCAAACTGACGCATCACCGCGAAGACGACATGGGCAATGCCGTGATTGACATCATCACACGCGATATCACGCTCGAAGGTAATCTGGACGCCGAACAGCGCGCGCGTTTGCTGGAAATTGCCAATAAATGCCCCGTGCATAAAACATTGGGCAATAACCCGCGTTTCCAATCGCGTCTGGAATCGTAAACATATGGCGGCGGCAGATAAAGACGACGCACCCTTGAGTGAAGACGATAAATTCACCAATCTGATTGCCTATGGCGATCTGGCGGGCATGATGTCGTTCAAAGACCTGCCCGCGCGTATTCATGCCCGCGATGATGAAGGCTGGACGGCGCTGCATTGGGCGGCGCTTTACGGCCATGCCGAATGCGCGGGGTTTTTGATTGCGCATGGCGCGCCGCTGGATGCCGTATCGAAAAAAAATGAAACACCGCTGATGATTGCGGCGGAAAGCCGCCAGAAATCCGCCTTTGCCGTTTTGCTGTCGGCGGGCGCCGATGCGGATATCAAACGCGCCAATGGCGATGCGGTTCTGGATGTTTTGCGCGAACAAAAAGCAGAAGATTTCATCACAGTGCTGCGCGATGTGCAGGCGGAACGCGCCTCTGTCTTGCAAAAAAACATGGCGGTGATGCCGCATGTTGCCATCCGCAAAAGGGCGCCTTGATGCTGGCGCGGGTTTTTAACGCGACTGATCCGCATCCCTTGCGCAGCGCGGCGGCTTATGCCGATATGCCCGCGCTGCAAAAACAAATCGAAAAGAACAAAAAAAATCTGGATGCCGCGGATATGGCCGGTATGACCGCACTGCTCTATGCCGTGCAGAACGGGCACGAAGAAGCCGCGGTGCTTTTGATGTTTCATGGCGCCAAGGCCGATGTGAAAAACCAGAGCGGCCAGACGCCGCTGATGTTTGCCTGTGAAAACTGCCTTAGCGGTGCGACGGAAAAAATCCTGCAACAAAACGTGCCGCTTGATACGCAGGATGTTATCAGCGGGGATACGGCCTTGATCAAAGCCTGCCGCGCCGGACATGGCTGGGCAGCGTGCCGCCTTGTCGCCGCGGGTGCGGATATGGACGCCGAAAATAAAAAAGGCGAAACCGCCGAAATGCTGGCGCGGGAAAATCTGGACGCGCGGGATTTCATTTTGTTTACAGGCGCCGTGCGTACGCAGCGCAATGCCGCCGCAGATGCCGCGGCCGCAGAAGCGCGCCGCGCACAGGATGCCGCCACGACGTTGCAACGTGATATTATCCCGCTGAATGTTGTGAAGCTGCACCCAAGGCGGCCAAAGTAATTTAAGTAATTGATCTATATATGAATTTTTAGACTAAAAACGCTTTGACAATCCGCTTTATGTCAATATACTGAGCCTCTGTCACGGCACCCCGTTTATATAAAAATTCCGATACCGCACATGGCGCGGCCGCGCGGCCAGATGCATATGAAAGGCAAGAAGATGACCGTCAATCACGAAGGCAAATCCCCCGGCAAACTTTGGTACATGTATCAAAAAACCAAAGGCATTTTTGCAACCAAACAGCAAAAACCCCTGGTTCAATCCACGGCCGGCACGGGGATCAGCGGCACGGCGACTTATCTTGTCACCCAGCAAATCGGTTTTGTCCTGACCTATCTGCCTGTGGCGACGGTGGGGCTTTTGGGTATGGCGGGCTATCAGGCGTTCCGCGCTATCCGCCCGTCTGACAGCGACCGCAAAAATCGTATCTCTTCGCAAGACCGCTGGGTCAGTGCGGCGAAATATGGCGGCGTGGCTGTTGCGGCTTTTGTCCTGACGCCGATGATTACGACATGGGCATCTATTGGGGCCATGGCGGCCACGGGTTATTTCGCGGTGCGCAGCGTGCGCAGCTGGAAAGAAGGCGCAAAATCCATGTCGGTGCGCAATTTTATCCGCGACCAGGAAGCAAAATGGGTCGATCACCAGAAAAACGGCACATTTAAAAAACGCATCAGCCGCGCCATCACGCGCGTGAAAACGGCTGTGCGTACGGCAGTTTTGCAAAGCGGTAAACTGGGCGGCTTTGCCGCAGCGGGGACGGCTTTGGCTGCGGGCGGCATTGCCGCGGCGCAGGCAGCAGGCGCGGCGATTGTACCTGCGGGTATTGCAAGCTCTGTCATTGGTTCCGTTACGGCGGCGGGGGCTGCGGTTGGCCTTGGCGCGGCGGCGGCTGTATATGGCGCGGCGGCGATTGTGGCCTTGGCTGTGCCGGTGGGTGCTGTGGTCGGTCTTGTCTGCCGCAACAAATTGCGCGAAGCGGCACCTGCGCAGGAAGATGGCAAACGTAAACCGTTTTACAAAGGCCTGTCCGAAGACATCACGGCAGATGTACGCAGCGCTGCGCCGCAAACAGCAGCGCCCGCGAACAGCAATAACCTGACAGAAAAAGCAGCAGCGCAAAGCTTTAACGGCGGAGCAGATAAGCCTGCCGCAGCCAAAGAAAAACCCAAGCCGGCAGCGCCCAAGGCACAGGTTCTGGATCCGGAAGCCGAAGCGATGCGCAAACGCGCGGCGGAAGAACGCGCCCGCAACCGCCGCAAACCGAAATAAAGGCCAAACCCGAAACAGTATGTACGGATAACGGCAGAATTCAAAAACCCGCCTTTGTGGCGGGTTTTTTGTGTGCGTTTCCGGCAGGGATCAGAAAAGAACGTAGGCGGTTTTATCCGCGGCCGACAATGGCATAGACGTTGGAAAGCGCGCTGCGCTGGTACGTTTCCCGCTGCGGCGGATTCATATATTCCACTTCGATACTGTCGGCATCGGCCTGCACCATGCGGGCAATCTGCAAATGTCCGGTGCTATGGGCAATCACAACGTCTTGCGGCGCGGCGGGCGGACGATGTGGATGCACGTAAACAATTTCGCCCGCGAAATAACGCGGCGTCATGCGGTTGTCCGGCACATAAAGCGCAAAGGCGCTGCGCATGCCGGCTTGTGCGGGGTGGCGGGCTGTCCAGTCAATCGGGGTTTCATCCCCTTGCGTGCTGTAAACGGGCACGGGCGTCATGCTATCGGGCAGGACGGGATGTGCGGCCTGTGCTGATACCGGCTGCATCGTGAAATTTTGATTCTGTGCGGGCGGGGCGACATCCGCCTGCGGTATATCGGACAGGCCGCGGCGGCGCAGCACGATTGGCGCTGTTTCTGTCAGGTCGAGCTTTTCGCCCAGATAATCTTCGATCACGGGGATTTCCTCCGCCATGATACTGCGCCTGCCGTAAAGCATGCGGTTGACGGCGGCAGGGTCCAGCCCCATGCGTTCCGCCAATCCGCGCTGGGTCAAGCGCGGAGAAGATTCAAGGATTTGGCGAATTTTATCGTGCAAACGGGTCATGAATTGAGATTAATGCATTTATAAATTTGTGAAAAGTGCAATTAAATGAACAGTGTTTATTTATTTGAAATAATAACAATATTTCCAATTAAATGCGAAAAACGAAATTTAACTGGACAACAAATTGCGAATAACGCAATATCTTCCGGAGCATGATTCGACCGGTAATAACAAAACCGGTGCGGCCGCAAAAAACGGCAGCACCGCCGCCGCCGAAGGCATGTCTAAACCAGAAGGGGGCCATCAGGTATGGACTGGTTCAGAATACAAAGTGGTGTCACGCAAGACCCGCGGCTGTCCGTGGTGGCCCGCCGCAGTGGTCTTGCAAGGGCCGAGGTGCTGGCACTGTGGCTGATGCTCTACGACCATGCCAGCCGCAACCGTCCGCGCGGCAGTCTGGAAGGATTGGGCGCCGATGAAATTGCCGCACATCTGGACATGGATGTCCAAAAAACCGCCGCGGCGCTGGATGCGCTTTATGACCGCGGCATGATCACAACAGAAAATCATTTGGCGGAATGGGTACAGGTGCAGCGCCTGTCCACCGAACGCGTGCGTGCCTATCGCGCGCGGCAGGCACAGGAATATTCCGCCGCCGGTACAGCGGAAGCCGACAGTTCAGAAAAAGGAGAAATTTAATGATGCCCAGTGACGACAAAAAGCCGCCGCATTCGCGCGGCAAAAGCGCAGCGGGCAGGGGAATGTCGCCCTTTGACGATCCATGGGCCGGGTGGAAACCCGAATGGGCTGCCGCGGAAAAGCAGACAGTAAAACAGCGCCGCGCGAAGCCGGGCGCCTCTAAGAAAAACGGCGCAAAACAGGCTTCAAAAACCGCTGGGGTTATGGACGAACGTATATCCCGTGCGGCGCAAAGCGTGCATATGCAGCAGGAAAAACAATCCCCCACGGCGGCGGTGCGTTTGCGTGGTGCGGGCGAAGATGTCGCAGCGCGCCGCCGCATTGTGGATGCGCGGCTGTGGGATGCCATGACAACGGCGCAGCAGGATGCGGCATTGCAAATTGCCGAGGCTTTTGAAACGATGGGACGCGGGCTTGGCTATGTCACTTCGGATTGGCAGCGTATTCCAGGCGCCTGTGGTGCGGGCAATGCAGGCGCGGCGCACAGCCGTTTGATTTACGGCTATATCGAATGGACGAAACAATGCCACCGCGAAAAAATCAGCCATGCCATGATCGTGGACATTCTGGTTTTTGGCGTCAGTTGCCGCCAGCAAGACCGTGACCGCCGCCTGCGCAGTGGCAGCGCACGCAGGAATTTGATGGACGGGCTCACGCTTTATTGCCTGTTGCAGGGCTGGCCTACGGTTCGCTAGACTATGCCTATGAAACCGTTCGACCCCGTGCCGCCGCAAAAGCCTGCCGCATCGCCTGTCCCGACAAAAAAGGGCCTGCCGACGCCGTTGGTGCATGGTTTTATCAAAGCCGTGCGTCCGGCGGGCGAGGGGCCTGCCGATGAAATGATCCGCCAGCACCGTGAAGCGCGCCGCCGCGATCTGGGCGGGTTTATTGTGCCGGGCACGCCGCGGGATTCGGGTGAATATTTTGTGGAACTGCGTATTCGTGAATGGATGATGCGTAAAGAGCGCGAAGACGCCGAGATGCGCCGTCAGGAAGCCGCACGCCGCGAGGCCGCGCACAAAAATCCACCCCCTAAAAATACGCCGCCCCGTATCTGATCTCTGGCCGGTTGCGCCTGCGCCGGAAAATCGCGCAGAAAGCCTGTAAAACCGACAAAAACGGGGCATTATTCACCTTCCGTTAATGATCTCCTGCTAGGTTTGAAGTGTAACCAGTAAAGAGCGGAGATCAGGGCATGACAGAGGCAAACGCAGCAGCCGAAAGCAAACTGAAAACGGCCTTCGCCGCCGCCCGTCCGCAAAAACAGCTTGCCGCTGCCGAAGCTTTCATCACCACCTTGCGCGATCTTTCCGAAACGGGGGCGACCCCTTGTGCCGATACGCTGGATGCAGGGCGAAAATTGCTCAGCAATCTGGAAGATCAGGCCGAGGTTTATCTGTTTCAGGCCGCCGTCCTGGCGGGCCGTGAATCGGGCAGTATTGGAGAAATGGAACGCAAGGTGCAGTCGATCGGGCGCGAAGCCGAAACGGTTGAAAAAACCGCCCGCCAGCTGCGCCGCGTGCTTCAGGTATAACGGCCGCCACGCTGCGTAAAACCGGCAGGCGGTTTTATATATTATCCCTTTGAAATATTAATCCTTTACGCCGGTTTTGGTGCAGCATCCGGCGTTGACCCTGCAGGCGACGTTGCGGTATAGTCTATTTCCTTAATTGGCAATAGACGAATCGGGCTCCGACCATGATGTATCCCATGTGGCCGTATAGCGGGGTGATTGATACCACCGACCGCCCCCTGACAAACGACGAATGGTCGGATGCGCTTACGCGTGCCTTGTACCGCAAAGACGCCGATGACCTGCGTACATTGTTCGACCACAGTTTCTGGCACGGGCTTGATTATAAACCGGACTGGTTTCATCTATACATAGCCGTTCAGCAAGACAGCCGTGCGCTGGTGCAATTGATGGTGACGCATGGCGCGCAGTGGGATGCGCAGCAAACCGCCATCGCCGCGGAAACATTTGGCGACAAAATCAAACCGTATAAATACGTCTTGGCAAGCGGCGGCATGCATATCGATGCGCCAGCGCCGGGCGGCGCGTCAGATTTTCCGGGCGGCAAGCTGGATTTGATGACCGCTTTTGCCATGGATAAACGTATCCTGGCTGAAAACGAAAAATACGGCGCGGTGGGCGCGGAAGAACGCAAGGTCTATGACAGCAATGTCGCCAAGGCTTGTGTGCAGGCGGCGGTCAGCGGCGATGATATAACGGCGCGGAAAATTTTCACGCAAAGCCGCCACGGCGATGAAGGTCTGGATATAACGCCATGGCTGAAGCGCGGTGAAGATAAACAGTCCTATGACACCGCGGGTTTTTTGCGGGTGGCAGATGCCTTGCAAAAAGCGAAAATCCCGCTGAAACCTGTGGCGCTGGAGGGGTTTTACGATCTTTCCGGCGGGCTTTACGCCTTGATGCCGGAGCTGGATAAACGCGGCATTCTGGGCGGTGACCATGCGCAACTGCGCGATAAAATGTGGCATAGCTGGGTTTACGCGCAGGAACATCTTTTTGCCGCCGTTGAAATACCGCTGCAATTACCACCCGCGCTGGTGGAACGCCAGCGGCGGGAATTTTCCGCAGCTGCGGAAATTCTCTGCCGTAACCCGCAAAAAATCAGCAAGGACGAAGCCGCCGTTTTTGTGGGGCTGCATGATATTCACGGGCGCCGTCACCGTGATGCCGTGACGCATATGGATGAAAAATTAATGGCGCTGGGATTTTTCAACAGTCCTGCTTTTGCCGCGGATGATTTGCGCAATCTGGCTGCGGCTGCGCCCAGCGATGATTTGAAACAAGCTTTCAACCGGCAGGCGCAAAAACGCGATATAGATACGAAGGGTTTGCATTATTACCTGACGCCAAAACGGTTCGATCTTTTGCTCGAAGCTGTCACGAACAAGGCCTATACACCTAACGCCACAGATACGCGCGCGATTGTGACCTATCTGCACGGGCGCTGCAAACGCAGCGGCGTGCCGGATGATGTTACGCAGGCGATGAAAACATTGCGTGATGGCGGGGCCAGTTTCCGTCTGGTCGATCCGCTGAATTACATGGGCGCGCGCCATCCGCTTTTGGCGAAAACGATGCTTGATCTTGATATTGTGCACGCGGCGGATATCAAGCTGCACAGGCTGACCTCCAAAATCCAGCCCTTGCAAGGTATGCGCGGGATGTATGCGACTGAAACAGACAAGGATTACGCGCGCCGCGAATTTTTGTATCAGGTGGCTTTCGAACGGAGTTTTCCGGCGGAAATTTCCCGCAGACGGGCGGTCGCGGGGGTTTGCTACCAGCGTCTTTATACATTGAGCAAGATTTCCAAGGCCATGGAGGGAATCCGCAGCCAGATACCCAAACGTCCCCCCGCGCCGCCATCGTCCCCGCGCCCTGCGTTCAAAAAACCTTTCTATTAATGCCGCGCTGCAGTATTTACTTGCAAGCTGCCGGAGGTCATGTTACATAATGACCGCATGTAACGAGCTAACGCATCCATCATGAAATTCTTCCGCTGGGGTCAAAATAACCAGCCCCCCCACCAACCGCCGGCCGGAAACGACAATAAAGACGCCGCAGGAAAAACACCTGCCACAGGCGCGGATGCCTCCAAGCACAAAAACAAAAAGCCCAAGGCGCAAAAGCAAAAAGGCGATAAACCCCGCCTGCGCGACAGTTTTGGCAAAGCCGTGCGCGGTGCGCGTAATTTGAAATTATCCGACCTGACGGGTACGGCGGGCAGCACCCTGCGTGATTTGCGCCAGCCCAAGGAAATCGGTCTTTTGATTGTGGCGATTATTGTGCCGGGCGGCATGATGGGATGGGGCGCTTACCGTTTTAAAAAGTTCAAGGAAGCGTAGCCCGCGAACCAAAATATTTTGCCGCCGGAAACACAGGCTATGCCTGGAACACACACGCAGGCTGCGCCTGCAATACAAACACAGCCTGCGCCTGCACCGGATCAGGCAAAACCGCAGCAGCAGCTTGGCGAAAAACCCTCTGCGCCGCAGCCTGTGGGACCTGTCCCCACAGTGGAAACCGAAGATACTCCGGCTGCGCCGCTGCCCGCACCGCCGTTCATGCATAAAAAAGGCAAAGGCGGGCCGAAGCCCTGATTTTGCACGTTTTATGAGTGCATCTCCTTTGTCCAGCGGCAGGC
>JAVEWI010000044.1:0-9305 GCA_034004625.1 Bdellovibrionales bacterium | reverse complement strand
ACTACCAAACATTGATAGCAGCAACGATTGCAGCATTTGCCGCTTATATAACTATAGCCCAAATGAAAGCACAGCTTGAAACGGAGCAGAAGAGACAACAAGAAGAAAGAATTTCTCAACTCGCTGTTTTTAAGCAAGCTATTCGTCTCTATATACAAAAAACACAAGCAGCCGCAAAAAACGGCGTCATGTCAACCGAGCACGGATATGATAGCAACAACAGTATTACCCTCGATAAAAAAATTTGGGCCGACATACTCGAAGCGCCGCCCGCAATCATCCAAGATTATCAGTTTATTGCACGAATACCGGCAAAAGACATAGCTCATTGCCTAAACCTCGCTCATGAGGTTGCTATTTTTCACAAGCTCGTTTTAGAAACCCCTTTAGAACACATTGAGCAAGGCGACTATCTCTACTGTAGCCGCAAAGCCCTCGATAAATTTCAAGGCCTAATACATATAGGAACAACAGGCCTGACAGCTAAACTGAATCTTATTCAATAAAAAATAAAACTTCAAATAACTCACCCCAAATCCGACAGGCGGATCATTTTGCGGCGGGTGGGGTCGATGATGGCGAGCCAGATGCTGCGCAGGCTTTCGCGGAATGTCACCGGGTTCATGTCTTGCAGTTCGGGCAAGGCGCGGATGCAATCGGCCAATTTATAATGCGGGATGCCGCTGGAAAAATGATGTATCTGGTGCAGGCCGATGTATCCGGTGGCCCAATGCCAGAAATCCGGCAATTTGTAATACGACGACGCATAAAGCCGCGCGGCATGGGGGTGCCAGTCATCGCCGCCCTGCCAATAGGCATCTTCGAAATGGTGATGCACGTAAAACATCCATCCGCCGATTTGCCAGCCCAAAACCAGAACCGGCAAATAAACCACGCAGACCGCACCAAAGCCAAACACATAACCAAGCCCGCCCCAAAAAACCAGCAAGGCAGCGTTATGCCCCATCACGCTTTTCCATGCATCCGCAAAGGATAAAAAATGCCGGTCATCCCATTTTGCACGTGACAGCGGCGGCACGCGCAGCAAAACAATATTATGCAGCGGCACCCCCGCCACCAGTAAAACCAGCGGATGACGGTAAAGGCGGTAAAGGAGTTTTTGCAAAAAGCTGCGCGCCGCATAATCATCCGCCGTCAGGATATCGATATAGCCAATGTCCTGCCGGTCAATCTGCCCGACATAGGCATGATGCACGTCATGTTCACGTCCCCAGTAACCATAGGGCGCGAAGGTAAAAAGGCTGATAAACCGTCCAACCGCATCGTTGGCGCGTTTTGATTTGAAAAAAGACCCGTGACCGCAGTCATGCTGCATAATGAAAATCCGCACCAGCATGAAAGCCGCAGGCAGCAAAAACAAAATACCCCAGATAAAATGGGCATGGTAAATAACGGCCAGCAGCGCAAAAAACACGGCAAAATTGAAAACAAGAATACGCAGACTGCGCGCCGTATCTGCCCCGTTATACCTGCGGCAATGCGCCATGATGGCGTGATAGCGTGCGGTAATATCCTTATCCTGCGGTGCCGTTTGTGTCATGGCGCCGCGGGCGGTTTCGGCTTTTTATACCCCTTGGCGGCAAGTCCGGATACCGCATAACCCAAATCTGCCGGCGCAATCGTGCGGTAATGAAGAAGCGCGTCGAAATGCACCTGATGAGGTTCTTTTTCATGGCTGAGAGAAAGTTCGCGCGCGCCGAAAGCCTGCGTTAAATATGTTTTCGCGACCAAAGCCTTGCGCGCGTCACGGTGATGCGCAAGGTCGTGCGCGGCTTCTTCCGCCAAAAGGGCGCCGGATAAAACGTCCGACATATGGTCCATCAATTTGCGGGCAAAACGCTCCCCATCCTGCGGATGGGTGCGCAAATGCGCCATGGCCCGCACGGCCTGTTGCAATCCGGTTTCGAGAAGCTTTTTCTCGGCTTTCATGGCTTGCGGCAGGGCGTCGGCAATCGTTTGTATTTTTGCGGCAAAAACCTGATCCCCCGCGGCCGGGCCGGCAACCATGCGCAAAAGCTCCAGCGCCTGAATATTCGCAGGCCCCTCCCACACGGTCAGCACCATGGCATCGCGGAACAAACGTGCGGTTGGGAATTCTTCGGTATAACCATTCCCCCCCACCATTTCGAGAGCGCGTTTCGACGCCTGCACGCCGTCTTCCGCCGTGCGGTATTTGGCAAGCGCCGTGGCAATGCGCAGCCAGGGGCGATGCGTATCGTCCGAAAGTGCCAGATCAAATGTCCGTGCAGATTCAAACGCCAGCGCGGCAGAAGCCTCCGCCCGCACAATCATGTCCGTTAATTCATTTTGCACCATGGGATATTGCGCAATCGGCTTGCCGAAAGCTTCGCGGTGAAGCGCCCATCCGGCGGCCTCTATCACGGCGCGGCGCTGTACGCCGGCCCCGCTCATGGCATTGTGGATACGGCTATATTCCAGCGCTTCCATCATGATCTTGAGCCCCTGCGGCGGCGGGGCGATTTCGATGACTTCCGCACCTTCCAGATCGATCTCGCCGGTGGCAAGGCCTTTGGTGCCCAGCTTGTCTTTCAATCGGCGCACGTTGTATTTGTTCTGGCTGCCGTCTTTCAAATGGCTGGGCACCAGATAAAGACCAAGGCCCTTGCTGCCTGCAGGCGCGCCTTCGGGCCGCGCCGTTGCCAGCGCAAGGCCGGAATTGGCATTGCTGGTAAACCATTTCAAACCGTGCAGCGTGATTTTACCACCGTCTTTTTTGGCAATGGTTGTTGTCGCCCCTACGTCAGAGCCGCCGTGCAATTCGGTCGCCCATGTGCCGCCGGTTTTGGTTTGCCCGTCCATGCGGGTCATTTCATGCAAATAGGCATCCCGCACATCCTTGGGCGCGCATTTATCCAGCACATAGGCAACCGCGCCCGTCATCGTCACGGGGCAATGCACCGAAATATCGGATTGCGACAGCATATAGCCCATGGCAAAGCTGAGCAGATGAGGTTCAGGATCCTTCGCCTGGAAAGCAAGACCGATGGTGCCTTTTTTATACGCTTCCTGATGGCAGGCTTCGTAATCACGGTTAAAAACCACGCGGGTACGTTTTTCACCTGTTTTAGTATGGGTTTCCAGACGCGGCGGTGCGTGACGGTCGCTATAGCTGGCCTGCTCATCCAGCGCGCCACCCACAAAAACGCCAAAATCCTTGAGCCTGTTTTCATTCCGCGCCAGCATATCGGGCGCCAGGCGCGCCAAAAGGCGCTGCACATTCACATCCAGATCAAAAAAATTCTGCCCGCGCGTTTCTTTGGGATAACGCGCGGCGGTGCGGGGCGGTTTCGGGGGGTGGGTCATGATCCGTCTCCGAAATGAAATACATATTATGCGAATGCGCAGATGATGCGGCAGCACCGTGCCGATTGCAACCCCCCACGCGGGATTATGTGTATTTTTGCGCCGCATCAGCCGTATTACTGTTGACCCCTGCATCTGACCGATGCAAAGATGATTGCGAAGGGTTCGCACATGATATGTGCAAGGCTGCATCAGGGGAAAAACATGACCGCCGAAACCACCGCCATCGATTTCCAGAAAAAATTTAAATACCATCACGGCAATCTGCGCGAAGCATTGCTGGCCGCCGCACTGGATATTTTGGCGACAGACGGTATTGACGGGTTGAGCCTGCGCAGCCTGGCGCGTGCAACCGGCGTGACGCAGGCCGCGCCTTATAGCCATTTCCGCGACAAAGATGAATTGCTGGCCGCGGTGGCCGAAACGGGGTTCCAGCGCCTTGCCCTCGGCATGGCAGAGGCCGCAACCGGCGCCAAAACCGTGCAGGAAAAAATTGAAAAGCTGGCCTGCGCCTATGCGCGTTTCGCGGTCGATAACAAACCGCTTTTCGGTATCATGTTCGGGCGTGAATTGGCGGATATCAAACGCTTCCCCACGCTGGCCATGACCGCGGGCAAAAGCTATGCCCTGATTTCCGCCGCTTTATCCGGCAAAACGGGGATGAGCGCGGAGGAAAGCCGTTTCCTGACCGTTGCGGTCTGGAGCCTATGCCACGGCCTGACCACATTGATCGTGGAAGAAAAAATGAGCCCCGCACAGCTGGGCGCTGCTGACCTTGATACTCTGGTCAAACGCACATTGGCCGTTCTGGCGCCGCAATTTTAATTCCGGCTTTATCAGGAAAATTTATCGAGGATCTTTTGCGCCTTGCGGGCATAAGACGCGCCAAACAAACGCGTATGCACCAGCAGCGGGTAAAGGTTGTAGATATCCGCGCGTTCTTCATGAAAACCCGGCCGGATGGGGCGGATTTCACTATATTTCGCAAAGAATGAATCGCTGAACGTATTGAACAACCGGACGAAGGCCAGTTCCACCTCGGCATCCGCATAATAAATGGCCGGGTCCAGATAGGCGGCAATTTCGCCGTGTCCGACAACCACATTGCCGCTCCAGACATCGCCATGCACCAATGATGGCGCTTGCGGGTCTTTTAATATACCCGGCAGTTTACCGGCCAGTTTTTCGACCTGCGTCATCATGCGGTTGTCGATTTTATTTTCGGCCAGCGCCTTGCGCGCCATATAAATCAGACGGTTTTCGGTGAAAAATTTCACCCAGTCTTTTTCCCACCCGCCGGGCTGGGTCAACGCGCCGACCAGCGTGTCACGCTCCATGCCATAAGCGTCTGCCGTCACATTATGCAGCGCCGCCAATTGCCGCGCCGCGCCACCTTCAATTCTATAATCAATCGTATTTTCGCTATGCACGAACTGCATCAGAATAACGTGTTCGTTGGCATAGAAAACTTCCGGCACGGGCAAGGCAGATTTTTCGCGCAGGTAGTTGAGCATCCAGCTTTCGGTATCCAGTCCGCGCTCCGCAACCTTTGCCACGCGCACGGCACCGTCGTCGAAAGACAGGCGGTAAATCTGCGCATTATTCGCGGCAGACAGCGGCGCAACCGATGTAATCCGGCGGTTATGCGCCTGTTCAATTTCGCTGTAAATCGCGGGAGAAATCATATGCCATGCCCTTCGCGCAGCCGTCCCAGCAAAGACGTGGACGCATTATGGATCAGATCAAAAACGGATTCAAAATCCGCCTCGGTGCCGTACCACGGGTCGGGGACATCCTGCGCCACATGGCCGGCGGCGGCCAAAAACAGCTCTATCTTGCCCGCATGCCCTGCCGGCGCGCGGCCCTGCATGTCAAACAAATGGCCGCCGTCCATGGCGTATAGGTAATCAAAAGCATTGAAATCTTCGGGCTTCAAGGCGCGGGCACGCTGCCCTTGCAGCGATACGCCATGGCGCGCGGCAATTTTAACCGCGCGGCGGTCGGGCGCTTCGCCCACGTGATAGGAATCCGTCCCCGCCGATTCAATGTGAAAACGGTCTTGCACCCCCGCTTCGGTCACCAGATGGCGGAATACGCCCTCCGCCGTTGGCGATCTGCAAATATTGCCCGTACAAACGAATAAAACTTTAAGCGCACCCGCCGATGACATGTTTCGAGGCCCCACTTCTTGCCTTTATGTTTTTTGTCGTGATGTTATGTTCATCAAAGCAGGTCGCAGAGGCGCGATAACTGCCTTAATCAAGGATTCCTATTGTGACACTGAAACCCGCCCGTTTGCAATGGTCTGAGAACGGCGATCTTGAAAGTCTGGATTACGGCGACGTGTATTTCCAGCGCGGGGCTGGCTTTGCCGAATCTGATTATGTTTTTTTGCAGCACAACAAGCTGGCCGAGCGTTTTACCACCATGAACAGCGGCAGCTTTCATATAGGGGAGCTGGGATTTGGCACCGGCATGAATTTTCTACTGACGGCCAAATTATTTCTGGACCTTGCCCCTGCGGATGCCCGTCTGGTTTTTGCCAGCATTGAAAAACACCCGATACCGCCGGACATGTTGCGCCAGATATACAATCACTGGCCGGAACATCACGCCATTACACAGGACATCATCCAGCAATACCCGCCGATGATCGAGGGATTTCATACCCTGCTGCTGGGCGGCGGGCGAATTCGTTTGATGCTCTGCCTTGGCGATGTAGCCGATATGTTGCCGCAAATAGACGGACAATTCGACGCATGGTTTCTGGATGGCTTTTCCCCTGCCAAAAACCCCGACATGTGGCAGGAAAATATTTATACCCAGGTCGCGGCGCGCACCAAACCGCAGGGTACCATGGCGACTTTTTCCGTCACCGGCCCCATGCGCCGCACGTTCAGGGAACTCGGCTTTGATGTGCAAAAAGTCAAAGGTTTCGGCATTAAATGGTCCATGACCATGGCGCAGAAAACAGGCGATGCCATGACGCCGCCCGCGCGGCAGCATATCGCCGTTCTGGGGGCGGGTATTGCGGGGTGCAGCGCGGCCTATGCCCTGGCGCGGCGCGGGCACCGCGTGACGATGATCGACCGGCAAACGGATATTGCACAGGAAACATCAGGCAATCCGGTCGGCATTGTATATCCGAAAATCACGGTGGCGCCCTCCGCCCTTGGGCATATGCATAGCCACGGGTTTTGTTATACCCGCATGATGGCTGCGGCTTTGCCCGTTGCATCATGGCGGCCCTGCGGCGTCACGCATATTGACAAGGACGCAGCAGAAACCACGCGCCACCAAAAACAAATCAGCGAAAACGCCCTGCCCGCCGATTACGCTTTTCATGACGATGGCGGGTTGCAACAACCCATGGCCGGATATTTATCCCCGCCTGATTTTTGCGCAGAGCTGAGCCGCCATAGTGGCATAGAAAAAATATTCACAAAAAGCGCCGCAAGCCTGAAACAGGACGGCGATGTCTGGCATGTCCTGGATAGAAATGGGGATATAATCTGCACCGTCGATGCCGTGGTTATTGCGCTGGGCAACCATAGCCGCGAAGTGGCGCAAACGGATTGGCTGCCGCTGCAATCCTTGCGCGGGCAAATTACCTATGTCACACCGACAGAAACCTCGGCGCAGCTGCGCCATGTCATTTGCCACGAAGGATACATCACACCGCCCGTGAACGGCGTGCAATATATCGGCGCGACATTTCAAAAAGAACCCGTGGCCGCGCCCGATATCCGCGCCGCCGACCATGATGAAAACATTCAAAAACTTGCACACTATCTGCCGCAGATGCAAATAGGGCGCGATGCCGTCACGGGCGGGCGCACAGGATACCGCGCGACCACACCCGACCGCCTGCCCATGGCGGGCGCCGTGCCGGATGCGCCACAAATATTGCAGGATTTTGCCGACCTGCGCCGCGGCGCGCGGGAAAAAGAACAAAACCCCGCCCTGCTGCGCGGGCTTTACATCACCACAGGCCATAGCGCGCATGGCATGTCGAGTGCGCCGCTTTGCGGGGAAATCATCGCCGCGATGATATCGCAAGAACCCTTGCCCGTACCGTATGCAGTTGCGCAATCACTCGCCCCTGTGCGGTTTTTGCTGCGCGGGTTAAAACGCGGGCAGATATAATTTTTGGCGCAGATTAAAAATCAAACCGCCGTCACGGTTTTATTGAGCATGTCTATATCTGTCATGCGTTTATCCGCAGGCATATCCGCATCCTGCACCGGCGCATAGGATTCGTAGAAATCGCGGGGAAATCTGAAATCCCACCATTCCTGCGGCAGGGGCAAAAGCGGCAGGTTGTTTTTAGCCGCCGCCTGCATCATGCAATCTTCCAGCATTTTGCGGCGGGATAAAATGTCAGGCGGCAGATCCATAAAAGCACGCGCGGCGGGGTTACGCCCCGGATCGGGCGTCAGATAATCAAACGGCGTACCCATGTCAATTTCATCCCCATTCCCGTCCAGCAAAATCACATCCACAGCCATGGCGCGCGGATGTCCGCCTTTACCGGGCGGGGAAAGCAAACGGTTCGGCTCCTGCAACCAATGCGGATTGGCGCGCACGATGTCGGTTTGCGCCATGAGACCTTGCGCCTCTACCGTACGCAAACAATCTTTAACTTCAAAAATATATCCGCTTTGCGCATGGCACAGGTTTGCCGCATCCAGAATAACGGGCAAAAACATCCGGTGGCACAACATCTGCGCCGCCGGATGGTAAATCGCGGTTTTGAACATATTGTCGCGGTGCGCGGCCTGCGCATAAACCAGATCCACGCGCAGCGGATGCGTGGATTGGAAATTTTCCAGCGGCACCAGATCATCCGCTGTAATCGGGATTATATCCGTCACAGTTCCGCCAGTTTTTTTGCCGTGGTGATTTGTTCGGGATCCATGCGGATTTCGATCAGGGCCGGTTTTTTGCTTTCGAGCGCCGCGGTAAAGGCAGGCAAAAATTGCGCGTTTTCAGTGACAACATAGGCATCCGCGCCGAACGACCGCGCGAAGGCTGCAAAATCCGGATTGGTCAGTTTTGTCGCACTGATACGGCCCGGATAATGTTTTTCCTGATGCATGCGGATGGTGCCGTACATGCCGTTGTTGAAAACCAGAAACACGGGATGCGCACCTTCGTGACAGGCGGTGGCGATTTCCTGCGCGGTCATCATAAAACCGCCATCGCCCATAAAACCGACAACGGCGCGGCCCGGATAACGCAAGCTGGCTGCAACCGCCGCCGGCACGCCATAACCCATCGCGCCCGACGTCGGCGCCAAAAGACGCATGGGACGCGCATAACGCACATAGCGCTGCGGCCAGCCGCTGAAATTTCCGGCATCGGTGGTGATGATGGCATCGGCGGGCAAGGTATTGATGATGTCTTCGATAATGCCGTCCAGATCAGGCATAAATTTATCGCGCGATTTGACGGTTGAAAAAGATTCATATTGCGCGCGCAGGGTTTTAGTATGTTCCGCCCATGCGATGCCGTCCACGTCCACACCCGAAAGGGCGCGGGCAAATTCACCCACCGGCGCGTGAATGGCCAGTTCGGCTTTATACACACGGTTCAGTTCGGCCGCGTCCGGATAAACATGCACCAGACGCTGTTTCGGCGTGCCGGGTTTGATGATGCTATACCCTTGGGTCAACATTTCACCAAGGCGTGTGCCGACCGCGATAATCACATCGGCATCTTCGACAGCTTTGCACAACTTAGGATCAACCGTTGTACCCAGCGCACCGACATAGCATGGATGATTGTTGTCAAAAGCATCCTGCCTGCGGAAACCCGCCGCAACGGGCAGTGCTGCGCGGTAAGCAAAATCTTCAAATACCTTGATCGCGGCATCGTCCCAACTGCCGCCACCAGTAATGACCATGGGGTTTTTGGCGGACGACAGAATTTCTTTTAAAGCCTGCATGTCATGCGCAGTG
>JAVEWI010000043.1:0-9327 GCA_034004625.1 Bdellovibrionales bacterium | reverse complement strand
TCAAACGTCTCCGCAGCCTTGAAAGCAAGATTGAAGGCTGATTGCTGTGCTGCAAATGCGGCCGGATGCATGGAAATCCGCGTTTCCTGCGCGATCAGAAAGGCGTGCAGATACTGCTGTTTTTCGACTCTTTCTGTTATCTTTGCTTGCAAGTCAGCGGCATCGAAAGCATAAGGTGTCTGGGCCGTTTTGAATGCCGCATCTACGTCACGGTCGCCGCTATACATGCGCGTATAATCATCGGGAATGGCAGGAGCAGATGCTTCGGTGGCAGCAGCGGAGGCCAGCGCCCATTTGTACGTCACCGCCAGATTGCGGAAGATATCACGGTTGGTAAAAGTCAATGTTTGAAAAACTTTGTTTTGCGCGGCGGCGGATTGTTTGATGACCGGATGCATCGAAAATTCATAAACAATCATATGCGCATAGGTTTTTCGCAGCGCGGCAGGCACGGCTGTATCGCCCGTTTCAAGGACGGCCAGCGTATTTTGCGTATCACTGCTATAGGTGATTATATTGCCGTCGGTCTGTGTTTTTATTCTGTCCGCCGTTTTGGTGCTTTTATTGGCGGCTAGTAGCATATCAATATCCACATCCTGCATCAGCGCGGTCAGCGGCAGGGCCGTGCTGGCTTTTTGGTGATACATGCTGACTTTCATGTTCAGGCGCTGCACGCGGTCAAGGTCGCGGAAAATCGCGATGCTGTGAAGGGGATATACCGTATAGATTTTGGCGTTGTGATTGAGAATGGTGAAGGTCTTTTTGTCGAAATCATAAATGTTTTCGGTCTGCCCGCTGCGGCTGCTATAGGCGGCGGGGTACAGGGTGATGGTTTGCGTGCTGTCTTTTGCGCCGGCTGCCGCCGCTGCGCCTGCCGTCTGGGTCATTTGGGTGGTTTTGTTAAATTGTAAAACCAGAGATTCAGCCTGTGCCGCCGCGGGTGTCAGGGCGCAGAAAAAAATCAGGGTGTAAAATCCGCGTAAAAAGAAAGACAGCATTATTTCGGCCTTCGAAATAAAAGAACATGAGCATAGGAACAAGGGGCAGAAGCCCCCTTCGGTGTATTTTCGACCATAGATGCTTAATCATCTGTTAAATCTGCGTCAAGGGTGGCAGATTTGGCAAAAAAATGAAAGCCTTGGCACCCCAAAACGTAAAATCCGCGGGTAATCTTCTTGCGGCGGCTGGGGCAGTCGGTATAGCCTGAAAAAAAAGGATAAAACAATGACCGCCATACTGCTTTTGCTGATACAGGTTTTGATGTTTTTGCTGATGGTCTATTTCTGGATCGTCACCCTGACCGTGCTGATGAGTTGGCTGGTCGCGCTGAACATTGCCAATACGCGCAACCGTTATGTCTACAAGCTCTGCTTGTGGCTGAACTATGCCACCATTCCGGTGGTGCGTATCGTGCGCAAATTTGTGCCCCCCATGGGCGGGTTTGATTTCACGCCGATGGTGATTATTTTCGTGATCTGGATTTTGATGGAAGGGCTTGAACGTCTGGCCCTGCAACTTGTGTAAATCCGGACAGGGTCTGGCGGGGATGATGATGGATCATAAAACAGCAGCAGAACGCGGCATTGTCATCGACGGCAAGCATGTTGCGCGGGGCCTGCGCCAATCCATCGCGCATCATGTTGAAGTTTTGGTGAACGATCATAAAATCATGCCGGGCCTTGCCGTTGTTCTGGTTGGCGATGATCCGGCCAGCCAGATTTATGTGGCGAATAAAGAAAAAAAAGCTGCGGCCGCGGGCCTGCGCAGCTATGTGCACCGCCTGCCCAAAAACACGTCGCAGGATGCGTTGCTGGATTTGCTGCATAAATTGAACAAGGATAAAAAAATCCACGGCATTCTGGTGCAAATGCCTTTGCCGCGGCAAATCGATACCGCAACGGTCTTGCGCGCCATTGACCCGCGCAAGGATGTGGACGGATTGCATATCGAAAACGTCGGCCGTCTGGCCGCGGGTTTGCCGGGCCTGGTGCCTTGCACGCCGCTCGGTTGCCTGACGCTTTTGCGCGGGATTGTGCCCAATATGTCGGGGTTGCATGCCGTGGTGGTGGGGCGGTCGAATTTGGTGGGGAAACCCATGGCGCAATTGCTGCTGCGTGAAAATTGCACCGTGACGGTTGCGCATTCACGCACGCCCGATTTGCCGCATATTACACGTCTGGCGGATATTCTGGTTGTGGCAACAGGCCGCGCGCAAATGGTAAAGGCCGATTGGGTCAAGCCCGGCGCGATTGTGCTGGACGTCGGCATCAACCGTGCCGAAGGCCGCATCGTGGGTGATGTGGATTTTGCCGCCGTGCGAGAAGTGGCGGGATACATCACCCCCGTCCCGGGCGGCGTTGGTCCGATGACCATCGCCTGCCTTCTCGGGAATACGGTGGCGGCGTGTTGCCGTCAGAACGAGCTTACTGTCCCTGAGCTACGGTAAAACCGCGCTGCCCATCGAAATAATACAGGTTCTCCGTCTTGATGAAATCAAGACCGGCTTCGGCCAATGCGGTCAGCAATTGCACAATCTGCGCATGTGATACAGCGTCGCCGTCATTGGCGGCGACAAAACGGCAACGCCAATGATCGCCGTTTTCGGCCTTGGCGGCGCTGTCCGGCCATACCAGAAGACCGCGGCTGTCAATGCTGGCCAGTTTCAGGCTATTGCTGAGCGATTTGACCTGCGCCGCCAATTGGTCAACGGGGCGGGCATCGCGCCAGTGCATGAAAATATCCACGCCGTGCAATGTTTTCACCGCCGGTTTGGGCAGGGAAATTTGCGGCATGTTGATGGCGGGGTGGTTTGATTCCGCCGTGGTGGCGGCTTTGAAATGCGTCGGCAATTCACCCAGGCGGGCGATAACGGCATCGGCAAACTCACGGGTATTTACGCGCTGTTTGCTGATTTGCGGATTGAAAACATCGCCCGTATGCACGCCGTCTTCGATGGTTTTCAGCCATGCGTTGTGAATTTTATCGGCAATGTCGCCTTGACCCACGTGATGCAGCATCAAAACCGCCGCATGCAACAGACCCGACGGGTTGGCAATACCCTGACCTGCGATATCGGGGGCGGAGCCGTGGATGGCTTCGAACATCGCGCCATGCTGGCCGATGTTGGACGAACCGCATAGCCCGACCGATCCGGAAACTTCGGCCGCAATGTCGGAAATAATATCGCCGTAGAGGTTTTCGGTGACGACAACGTCAAAAATATGCGGGGATGCGGCAATTTTTGCGGCGCCGATATCCACAATCATATGGTTTTTTTCAAGGTCGGGATATTCCGCGCCCACGCGGTCGAATACGCGGTGGAACAGGCCATCCGTCATTTTCATGATGTTGTCTTTGGAAATGCAGGTGACTTTTTTGCGGCCATGCGCCTGCGCGTATTCAAAAGCGTAACGGATGATGCGTTCCGATCCTGTTTCGGAAATCAGCTTCAGGCACTGCATGACGTTGTCGGTTTGGCGGTGTTCGATACCGGCGTAGAGATCTTCTTCATTCTCGCGCACAATCACCATGTCCATGGTCGGCTGTGACGTGCGGACAAAGGGGTGATAGGAAACGCAAGGACGGATATTGGCAAAGAGCGCCATGGATTTACGCACGGTGACGTTCAGGCTTTTGAAACCGCCGCCCTGCGGTGTGGTGATAGGCGCCTTGAGGAAGCATTTGGTACGGGAGATGGATTCCCACGCGCTGTCTTCAATCCCCGACGCAATCCCGCGTTTGTAAACCTGTTCCCCGATTTCAATCGTTTCGATGGCCAGCTTGGCGCCGGCTTTTTCAAGGATGTCGAGCGTGGCGGTCATAATTTCGGGGCCGATGCCATCGCCATAGGCTACGGTAACGGGTGCGTGCTGGGTCATGGTGTTCCTCTATTCTTTGGTGTTATTAAGCGTTTATGTTTTGTTTTTGCACGTCAGGCGGATCAGCAGATAGCCAAAAATAGCGGAAACGATGGATCCGCTCAGAACGCCCAGACGTACGGGCGCGGCAAGAGCCGGATCGCGGAAGGCCAGCGTACCGATAAACAGGCTCATGGTAAAACCGATGCCGCAGAGCGCGCTGAGCGCATAAAGCTGGTACCATGTGGTGTTTTTGGGCATGGGGCATAGGCCGCTTTTGACAGTGGCCCAGATGGTCAGGAAAATGCCGGATTGTTTGCCGACGATCAGGCCCAGCATGATGCCAAGGGGCAGCGGTTCCAAAAGGTCTTTAAAGGATACACCGGCCAGCGAAACGCCAGCATTGGCAAAAGCAAAAACCGGCATAATCATAAAGGCAACCCAAGGATGCAGCGCGTGCTCCAGCTGTTCGATCAGGTTCGGGGGCGCTTTTTTGCTATTGGCGCGTGGTTTGATGCGGTGGGGGATCAAGAGCGCGGTGATAACGCCAGCCAGTGTGGCGTGTACGCCCGATTTCAAAACTGCGACCCAGAGGATGACACCGATAATAATATAGGCGGCGGCGCGGGCAACGCCCATACGGTTCATTATCACCAAAATGGTGATGCAAACAGCCGCCGCGCCCAAAGCCTGAAGCGACAGGTGGTCTGTATAAAAAAGCGCAATAATGATAACAGCGCCTAGGTCGTCAATGACCGCAATGGCGGTCAGCAGGACCTTGAGCGAGACCGGCGCGCGTTTGCCCAGCAAAGACAGGATGCCCAGAGCAAAGGCAATGTCCGTTGCCGAGGGAATAGCCCAGCCATGCAGCAGTTCCGGATGGTCGCGGTTGACAAGAAAATAAACCAGCGCAGGCATGGCCATGCCACCAACGGCGGCCAATGCTGGCAGCATAGCATTTTCTTTGGATGATAATTGCCCGCCTAAAAGTTCGCGTTTGATTTCGAGCCCGACCAGAAAAAAGAAAATAGCCATCAGGCCATCGTTAATCCAGTGCAGCAAGTGTTTGGAAAATTGAAATTCGCCAAAGAAAATGCCGACGTTGGCGTGCAGCAGGTGGTCGTAAAAGCTGGCTGCCCCCGTGTTAGCCATAATCATAGCGAGCGCGGCAGAAAGGATCAAGACGATCCCGCCCGCGGATTCCAGTTTAAAAAAATCGCGAAGGCGGCGCGCTTGCTTTTCTATGCTGTTAAAGGACTTTGAAATCATGGATAATGATATTGGTCTTTTCAGCAGAAATTGCAATTGAAACCGTATATCCGTGTCAAAAATGTGAGGGCAATACCATGCTGCCGCAGGAAATCATTCGCCAGAAACGTGACGGCAAAAAACTGTCGGATGCCGATATCCGCAGTTTTATCCAGGGCGTGACGTCTTCGCGTGTCAGCGAGGGGCAGGTCGCCGCATTTTGCATGGCGGTGCTGCTGAAAAAAATGGATATGGAAGAACGCGTCGCCCTGACATCTGCCATGGCGCAATCGGGTACGGTCATGTCGTGGCAGAGTGAAAATCTGCCGGGCCCGATACTCGACAAACATTCCACCGGCGGAGTCGGGGATAAAGTCAGTTTGATGCTGGCGCCCATCCTTGCGGCGTGCGGCGCTTTCGTGCCCATGCTGTCCGGCCGCGGGCTGGGCCATACGGGCGGCACGCTTGATAAAATGGATGCGATTGCGGGTTATGTGTCGCAGCCGGATATCACCCTTTTCAAAAAAACCGTACGCGAAGCGGGCTGCGCCATTATCGGCGCGACGCCTGATCTGGCGCCGGCTGACCGCATTATCTATGCCATACGCGATGTGACGGGCACGGTTGAATCGCTTGACCTTATTACCGCTTCTATCCTGTCCAAAAAACTGGCGGCTGGGCTGGACGGTTTGGTGATGGATGTCAAATTTGGTACCGGTGCCTTTATGCAGGATTACGGCGATGCGCAGGCATTGGCCGAAAGCATTGTGCATGTGGCGAATGGCGCGGGCATGCCGACGGTCGGGCTGCTGACCGATATGAACCAAGTTCTGGGCCGCACCGCAGGCAATGCGGTGGAGGTAAAAGAAGCTGCCGATTTCCTCAAAAACACCGATGTGGATGCGCGGCTGTACGAAGTCAATGCGGCTTTGACAGCGGAGCTTCTGGTTCTTGGCAAACTTGCCAAGGATACAAACGAAGCCCGCGCAAAAATTGCCGAGGTTCTGGCGAATGGCAAGGCGGCGGAGCATTTCGCGCGCATGGTGCAATTGCTGGGCGGTGCGGCGAATTTCATGGATAAACCCGAAAGCCATATGGCAACAGCGCCAATTGTACGCGATGTTTTTCCCGCGCAAGCCGGAAAAATAACGGCAGTCGATGCACGCGGCGTCGGTATCGGCATTGTCGAAATGGGCGGTGGGCGCAGCAAGCCGACCGATATGGTTGACCATGCCGTGGGGCTAACGCAGATTGCCGCGATTGGCGAAGACGTGGGCACGGGCGCGCGCCCGCTCGCCACTGTCCATGCACGGGACGAAGCATCGTTTGAACGCATGGCGGATACGCTGCGCCGTGTCATGACGGTCGATGCCGCGGCAAATGTAGAAGGCGGCGATATTATCCGCCGCAGGGTTGCAGCATGACGGTTGCCCCCAAAAATAGCGTCAAAAAACTGGATGCCAAAACAATGGCGTCCCTGTCCAAACGGGCAATTGCCGCGCGGGGGCGTGCTTATTGCCCTTATTCCAACCATCCCGTTGGTGTGGCGATTGTATCGGGCAGCGGCAAGGTTTATGCCGGTGCCAATGTCGAAGTCGCGCATTACAAAGGCCTCTGCGCCGAAGCCTCTGCCATATCCGCCATGATTACGGCGGGCGAAACTGTGATCCGCGCGGTGGTGGTGGCGGGGCCGTCGATGGAGTATCTCTGCACGCCCTGCGGTGATTGCCGCCAGCGGCTGCGCGAATTTTCCGCACCGGATGTGCAGATTTATTCGCTGTGGAAAGATGGACGTCTGGGTGCTGTGACGACGATGGCGGATTTGCTGCCGCTGAGCTTTGGCCCCGAAAACCTGCAGGAGGTCGGCGCATTACCCGCACGGCATCCCGCAGCCGGTAGCAAAAAGGCCGGCGGTAAAGAAAAAAAAGAGCGTGTGAAAAAAATAACCCCAACAAAAAAGAACAATAAAAAAGATGTCAGCCCCCGAAATAACCGCAGGAACGGTAGATTATCGTAAACAAACGCTGGTCGCCATTATGGCGACCTGTGTCGCTTATGCCTATTTCAACATCGGCGATGCCGCCGTCAAAGTATTGGCCGCGAAATTCCATTTTTCGCAGATCATTATTTTCAACTGTCTGGTCATCATCGCTTTTATGTGCATTTACGGCGCGGTGAAACAGGGGCGCGGCGCCTTTGTGATACGCCAGCCAAAATGGGTTTTCCTGCGTGCCGCCATGTCGGTGGTGGTTGCGATTATCAATACGCTGTCTTTGCCGCATATCCAGCTGACGACGTTTTACACGCTGGTTTTTACGTCGCCGTTTTGGGTGGCGATATTATCGGCCGTGTTTTTGCGCGAAAAACTGGAAAAAGAAAAAATCGCCGTCATCCTACTGTGCTTTGGCGTGATTGTTTATATTTTCCGGCCGGGCGGGGGGATGTTTGATATCTGGGCCTTGCTGGTTTTGGTGGGCGCGTTTTTCTATTCCTGTTCTATGATTGTGATGCGCCATCTGGGCCCGCATGAAAGCCGCACCATGATTATCGGCAGCGGGTCTGTGTTCAGCATTCTGGCCTGTTTGCCTTTCCTGCCGTTTTATTACATCACGCCCAGTTTGTATGATCTGGGGGTGTTTTTCATGATGGGGGTTTTGGGCGCGATTGGCATTATGTGCGTGGCATTCGGTTTTCAGACCGCGCCGTCTGCCGCGACTGTTGCGCCTTATCACTATACCCAGATTTTCTGGGGCGCTCTTTTGGGGTATTATCTTTTTGGCGAAGTGCCAGACCAGCGCACCATTATCGGCGCCTGCGTCATTGTGGGCGCGGGGCTTTACCTGATATGGCGGGAGACGCGGCGTAAAGCGTTTTAACGCTTGAAATGATAAAGCGTTTTTAAGGGTCACATATTGACGGCGGCGGATGTTTTTTCTTTGCCGTCAATTTCCTTGATGGTTTTCCAAGCCTGGCGCATGTAGTCATAGCCTGATGTCACGGTAATCGCCATGGCGAAAAGGAAGCCGATTTTGCCGATGTCATAGGCATAGGGGATCAGCATTTCGCCATAGGTGCCGGCAACCAGAAACCCCATGAAAAACATCTGGATGGTCATTTTCCATTTACCCATTTTGGAAATGGGGACGATGACATTGTAAAGCGCCATGAATTCGCGCACGCCCGCGATCAGGATTTCGCGCAGGAAGATAACGATGGCCGGAATAACCCACAAACCGTCCAGACGGTCAAAAGCGATCAGCATCATCAACAGCGCGCCGATCAGCATTTTGTCGGTGGAGGAGTCGAGGAATTTGCCCAAAAGCGTGGTCTGTCCCGTGGCGCGGGCAATTTTACCGTCCAGAAAATCCGAAACGCCAGCCAGCAGGAACAGCAGGACATTGACCCATGCCGCGGTAACGGCCCATTCGGGCGCCGCTTTTTCCAGATAGAACAGCGCGAACATGGCCGGAATGACCAGAATGCGGTAATAGGAAAGCAGGTTAGGGATGTTGAAGGCAATGCTGGGATTGGACATTTTTTTATATCTCTTGCTCTGGCCGTTTCAATCAGGAATCCGTTTCGTGGAAAAAAGCGTAAATACGCTCCGCCACCGCTTTGCTGATGCCTGTTACCTTTTGTAAATCAGCCACCCCCGCTTCGGCAACCGCTTTTGCAGAACCAAAGTGCAAAAGCAGCGCCTTTTTCCGTTTCGCGCCAATACCGGGCAGGCTGTCGAGGGGGGATGCGCCCAAAGCCTTGCTCCGGCGCAATCTGTGGGATGTTATGGCGAATCTATGGGCCTCATCCCGCAACCGTTGCAGGAAATACAGCACGGGGTCATCCGGCGGCAGGCTGAAAGGATCGCGCCCTTGCATAAAAAACCTCTCCCGCCCTGCGTTGCGGTCGGGGCCTTTGGCGATGGCGACCACGGTGACGTCGTTGTGAATGCCCAGTTCGGTCAAGGTTTCCATGGTCGCGCTCAATTGCCCTTGTCCGCCGTCAATCAGCAGCAGGTCGGGCCAGACGGCGCTTTGCCCGTCTTCGTCCGATTTCAACAAAGATTGGAACCGGCGTGACAACATTTCGCGCATCATGGCGTAATCGTCGCCGCCGGCCATTTGTCCTTTGGCGTTGAATTTGCGGTAGGCGTTCTTTTGTAGGCCTTCGGGCGTGGCGACAATCATGGCGCCCAATGTATGGGTGCCGGCGATATGGCTGTTAT
>JAVEWI010000042.1:0-9640 GCA_034004625.1 Bdellovibrionales bacterium | reverse complement strand
GTCCTGAACGCCCGTTACCACGAGCAGGAAGCGCAGATCATCGCGCAGGCAGGCAAACCCGGTGCCATCACCATTGCCACCAACATGGCGGGCCGCGGTACGGATATCAAGCTCGGCGGCAACCTCGAAATGCGCCTTGCCGAAGAAATTCCGGCGGATGCGGACGAAGTCACGCGCGCCCGTATCGAAGCGCAAATCCGCAAGGAAATCACCGAAGCCGCCGAAGCTGTGCGTCAGGCTGGCGGCCTGTACGTCATCGGTTCGGAACGTCACGAATCCCGCCGCATTGACAACCAGCTGCGCGGACGCAGCGGACGTCAGGGTGACCCGGGCGCGTCCAAATTCTATATCTCTCTCGAAGATGACCTGATGCGCATTTTCGGATCGGAGAAAATGGATACCTTCCTGCAACGCATGGGGTTGAAACCCGGCCAGCCCATTATCCACCCGTGGATCAACAGCGCCATAGAACGCGCGCAGAAAAAAGTGGAAGGACAGCATTTCGAATACCGCAAAACCGTCCTGAAATACGACAACGTCATGAACGACCAGCGCCGCGTGATCTATGACCAGCGCCGCGAAGTCATGACATCCGAAGACGTGGGCGATATTATCGAAGATATGCGCAGCGATGTGATCTCCTCGCTGGTGTCGAATGCTATCCCGCCCGGCTCTTTCCCCGAACAATGGGACATGCAGCAACTGAGAACCGAAACACTCAATATGCTGAGCCTGCACATCCCTGCGGAAGAATGGGCGAAAGAAGAAGGCATTGACGCCGAAATGGTCGAAGCACGCCTGCGTCAGGAATTTGCATCCCAGATGTCGCAAAGAAAAGACTTCTTCGACCCTGAAAAAGTCCGCAGCTTTGAAAAAGCCATCCTGCTGCAACTGCTCGATCAGACGTGGAAAGAACACCTGCTGGATCTGGAACACCTGAAACAGGGTATCCACCTGCGCGGCATCGGGCAGAAAGACCCGCTGAACGAATACAAATACGAATCTTTCGCCCTGTTCGAAGGCATGCTGGTTCGCTTGCGTGAAAAAGTAACCGCCGCCGTTTGCCGCGTCGAAATGCACGTTAATGCACAGGCCCAGGAAAATCAGGAACAACACCTGAATGTCCCCGCGCCCAAAATGCCGCAAGCCGTTGTCATGTCACATGGAGAAGTGCAAAGCACCGAACCCCAACATTTCACCGCACCGGAATTTGACCAGAACAATCCCGCAACCTGGACAAAAACGCCGCGCAACGCGGCTTGCCCCTGCGGCAGCGGCAAGAAATACAAATACTGCCACGGTCAGCATAATTAAATACCTTGGCGTATACGCTTTTTAAACGGCGGCGGGTTCTTCCCTGCCGCCGTTTTTTCATGGAGATCCCGCCCATGCGCTTGCCAGAGGAAATACGACGCCGATTCTCCGCCTTTTCTACGCAGCCAAAGCTGCGGCGCACCGAACTATCTCCTTATTTAACGGGAATTTTTTTGCATTAACCACACGTTTACCATTCCTTGGTAGATTTAAATCATCAGATCTATCGGACAAACGGATATGTCCCCGCTGGGACGCTTCTCTTCTGGTATTTCGGGTGTGTGTGTGATTTTCTCCAAATTCAAACGGCCTGTATTTTTATACAGGCCGTCTTTTTATCCGCAACGTCGCGCAAGCCTTATATCAAGCTCCGGCCAGAACCTGCCCGACTGCACGGCGCCATCCGGTATATAGCTTTGCCCGCGCGTCTTCCGCCATACCGGGCGTGAATGTGCGTTCGTGATGCCAGCGCGCCGCAATGTCATCTACCGATTTGAAAATACCGGCATGCAACCCGGCCAGATAGGCCGCACCCAGCGCCGTGGTTTCAATCACCGTCGGGCGCAAAACAGGCGTTGAAGTCATGTCCGCAATAAACTGGCACACCCAATTGTTTTTGACCATGCCGCCATCAACGCGGATTTCGGTCAATTTTTTTCCGGCGTCTTCCGCCATGGCCTGCATCAGGTCTTCGGTTTGATAGGCCTGCGCCTCAAGCCCTGCGCGCACCACATGCGCGGCGCTCACCCCGCGCGTAAGCCCCGTAATGGACGCGCGCGCATGCGGGTTCCAATAAGGCGCGCCCAGCCCCGTAAAGGCCGGCACCATATAAACCCCGCCGTTGTTTTCAACCGATGTCGCCATGGCTTCGGTTTCACCGGCCGATTTCAAAATACCCAAACCATCGCGCAGCCATTGAATAGCCGCACCCGCCACGAAAATAGAACCTTCCAGCGCATAACAAATGCCGCCGTCCAAACGGTATGCCACCGTTGTCAGCAAACGGTTTTTGGATGTGCGGAATTCGGCGCCGATGTTCATAAGGGCGAAACAGCCCGTGCCATAGGTGCTTTTGACCATGCCAGGTTCAAAGCACGCCTGCCCGATCAAAGCCGCCTGCTGGTCGCCCGCCATGCCGCCAATGGTGACCGGCGCGCCCAGAATATCAGTACGTCCGAAATCGCCGCTGTTATCGCGCACATCGGGCAGCATATTGCGCGGCACGTCCAGCAAGGCCAGAAGTTCATCATCCCAATCCTGCGTCACGATATTGAACATCAAGGTGCGCGATGCATTGGTGATATCGGTCGCATGTACGCGCCCGCCCGTCAAACGCCAGAGCAAAAAGCAATCAATGGTGCCAAAGGCCAGTTTTCCGGCCTTTGCCTTTTCTCTTGCGCCTTCGACATTGTCCAAAATCCATTTTACTTTGGTGCCGGAAAAATACGCATCCAGCAGCAGGCCGGTTTTTTGCACGAATAAATTTTCGTGCCCCGCATCGCGCAGCGCATCGCAGGTATCCGCCGTGCGGCGGTCTTGCCAGACAATGGCATGGTAGAGCGGCACGCCGGTTTCGCGGTCCCAGACCACGGTGGTTTCGCGCTGGTTGGTGATGCCGATACCCGCAATATCCACCGCATTCACGCTCAGCTGGTTTATCACCGCGCGGCAAACATATTGCGTATCTTCCCAGATATCTTCGGCGTCTTGTTCCACCCATCCGTTTTCCGGGTAAAACAGCGTCAATTCTTTTTGGCTAATGCCGCAAATTTTGCCTTGTTCATCAAACAAAATCGCCCGGGTGCTGGTGGTGCCCTGATCAATCGCCATAAGGTAACGCGTCATCACAATTCCCCGCTGATTTTATTTTATGATTTTGCCTTTGGCGCAGGCAGAATTTTGCGCACGAATTTGGCAACCCGTTTTTGTGTTTCTTCGGATACGTGCAGGCCCAGTTTCGACCGGCGCCATAAAATATCATCCGCCGTCATCGCCCATTCAAACAGCACCAGATAGCGGACTTCCGCTTCGTATATACCGTCTCCAAAATCTTCGCCCATATCCGACATGCGTTTGCAGCCACGCAAAATAGTGCGCACGCGCGAACCATAAGCCCGCGCAAGGCGCAGCGCCAAAGCTTCGGGCAGCCAGTTGAATTCACGCCGCAGGGTTTTGACAAAGGTTTCAAAATTCATGCCCGAAGCTTCCGCCCCCGGCAAAACCGCCTCCGCCGTCCATGCGCCGCGTCCACGGCCCAGACGCTCGACAACCTGATCACCCGCTTTTTCCGCCAGCTTGCGGAATGTCGTGATCTTGCCGCCGTAAACGGACAGGATCGGCGCTTCTTTAAATTCTTCCAGATCCAGCACGTAATCGCGCGTCACAGCCTTGGCATCCGATGCGCCGTCGTCCAACAGCGGGCGCACGCCGCTATATGTCCATTGAACGTCTTCCGGCTTCACCGTTTTGCGCGTCCATTGGCTGACAGCATTGCAGAGATATTCGACTTCTTCCATCGTGATGCGCACTTCTTCGATGTCGTCTTTATATTCAACATCGGTGGTGCCGATCAGCGTATATTTTTTTTCATACGGTATAGCAAAAACGATGCGCCCATCGCCGTTTTGCAGGATATAGGCATGGTCGCCCTGATACAGTTTGGGCACAATAATATGGCTGCCCTTGACCCAGCGGATTTTATATTTCTGCACAACCGTATCGCCGCCGGTGCCTACAATGTCGAGGGCTTTGTTCACCCAAGGCCCCGCGGCATTCACCACCATATGCGCATGGATTTTAAAATTCTCATCGCTGCGGTGGTCGTGCAGCGTGGCTGTCCATCCGGGATGTTTATCACGTTTGACCAAATGCGTGCATTCGGTGCGGGTCATGATGGTCGCGCCTTTTTCCGCGGCATCCAGCGCCGCCAGAACGACAAGGCGCGTATCTTCGACCCAGCAATCGGAATAGCTGAACCCGCGTTTGAATGTATTTTTAAGCGGCTGGCCAAAACGCGTACCCATTAAATCAAGCCCGCGCGAAGCAGGCAGGCTGCGTTTGCCGCCAATGTAGTCATACAAAAACAGCCCCATGCGGATCAGCCACCACGGGCGCAATTTTGCATGATGCGGCAAAATAAATGTCAAAGG
The DNA here is from genome assembly GCA_034004625.1 of Bdellovibrionales bacterium. Lineage (GTDB taxonomy): Bacteria > Pseudomonadota > Alphaproteobacteria > Micavibrionales > UBA2020 > UBA2020. The sequence continues at coordinate 5,177 of JAVEWI010000042.1, read as the reverse complement.
CCAGATGATATGCGGGGCGGAGCGCAACAGCACTTCGCGTTCTTTCAGCGCATCGCGCACCAAACCGAATTCGTAATATTCCAGATACCGCAAACCGCCGTGGATCAATTTGGTGCTGGCCGATGACGTGGCGGAGGCCAGATCGTCTTTTTCGCACAAAACAACGCTCAAACCCCGGCCCGCCAGATCACGCGCGATACCGGCGCCATTCACGCCGCCGCCGATCACCAGAACATCCGCTTCCCTGAGCTTTGCCACCTTATCCCGCTTTGATTGCAGACAGAAAATAACTAACCGTCTGATATAAAAGCGGAAGCAGCAGCATAAGGCAATAGTTTTATGAATGCAGGCGTATCATCATTGGTCAGAATCGTCCATGTTCGTCTTTTCTTCTCTCCCGCGCCTGCCTTGTTCTTCTGCTGCGCGTGCGCGGTCTTCCACTGCGCGTTCACGCTGCGCCCTGCGCTCCAGCGCACGCTCCAATACTTGCCGCACGGTGTCTTCCTGTATCGGCTTGCTGATAAAGGCAGCGGTATCCGGCACGCGCAGGCCTTTTTCCGCACCGAAAAGCGGGTAGCCGCTCATGTAAACAACCTTGGTATCCGGACTGCGCGCGGCAAAAGTTTCGGCAAGGCTAATGCCGTCCATTTCCGGCATCACAACGTCTGTCAGCAGGAAGTCAATTTCGTCCGCAAACTCCTGCGCCATGGCCATGGCTTCGTTACCGTTGCTGGCACGCAGCACTTTCATCTCGAGCCCCTCGAGCATAAAGCCTAAGATATCGCGCAGCTCCGGCTCGTCCTCCGCCAGCAAAACCGTGCGCCCGCGAAGGCCGCCGGATTCCTGCTGCCATTGTTCGGCCAATGATTTTTCCGCCTGCGGCTCTGCCGTGGCCAAGGGGACATAAACATGTACCGATGTCCCCGCGCCCATGCAGGATTTCACATCAATGATCCCGCCCAATTGCTGCACAATGCCGTAGACAACCGCAAGCCCCATACCGGTGCCGCGCCCGCGTTCTTTTGTGGAATAAAAAGGTTCGAATATACGCGGCAGCACGGCGGGCGAAATGCCGGTACCGTTATCGGTCACGGTCAAACACATATAATCACGCGGCGGATTTTGCCCGCGCAAGGCAGGCGGCAAGGCATCGGGCGCGCAGGTTTTGCAGGTAATAATCACCTCGCCCCCCGCGGGCAAAGCGTCACGGGCATTGAGCGCAAGGTTGAGCACGATCTGCGCCAGATGATCTTCCCCCGCCTCCACCCACAAAGGTGCGGCGGGCAAGGCGAAATCAACCCGCACCCGCGCGCCGAACAAAGGCTGGATCAAAAGTTTTATCCCCGCCAAAGATTTTGCGGCATCCAGACGCTCCAGCACACCGACTTTTTGCCGGCCAAAGGCGAGGAGCTGCTGCGTCAGCCCCGCCCCGCGCGCCGTTGCGGCTCGGATGCGTTCCAGATGATCCGGCGTCAGCGTGCCGTTTTCCAGTTGTTTCAGTGCGATTTCCGCATGCCCCTCGATGATCGATAAAATATTGTTGAAATCATGCGCAATCCCCCCCGCCAATTGGCCAAGGGATTCCAGTTTTTGCGCATGCCATTGCATGTCGGCGTCTTGCGCATGCACTGGCAGTTCCGGCGTTTTTTGATCGGTCACGGGATGGCAATCCATGGTTGTTGAGATATTATTATCAACCACAGGTTGTTTCCAAAGGCTTAACACCCAAAACAAAAAAGCCGCCCGTGTGACGGGGCGGCCGTTTTGTTTGTTACAACGTTATATCAACGCATTCAAAAGTTTCAGGCTGCTTTGCAGGCCTTTTCACCTTTGAAACGCTGTTCCGCGATGCAATCCGCCGCTTTGGCGGTGGAAATGTTTTCCTGCTGCGCACGCTTGGTGACCAGATCGACCGTATCGGCGATTTTGGCAACATGGGCGAGGACTTTTTCGCGGTTATAGGACGCGCCGGTTTTGCGCGCTTCGTATTCGTAATAAACGCTGATGATACCGCCGGCGTTAATCACGTAATCCGGCGCATAAAGCACGTTCATACCGCGCAGCACATCGCCATGACGCGCTTCGGCCAGCTGGTTGTTGGCAGCGCCCGCAACCACCTGCGCTTTCAAACGCGGCAGGGTGTCATCGTTGAGGATAGCGCCCAGAGCGCAAGGTGCGAAAATATCCGCATCCACGTCATAGATTTCGTTCAAACCGACAACCGTGGCGCCAAATTCCGCCTTGGCCATTTCCAGTTTATCTACCTGTACGTCAGTGACGCTGAGAACCGCACCATCCGCCGCCAGAAGTTTGCAGAGGTTATAGCCCACATTGCCAAGACCCTGCACGGCAACTTTGACGCCCTGCAAATTGTCTTTGCCAAGGCGCAGACGCGCCGCAGCCTTGAGGCCCGTGTAAACGCCCAGCGCCGTGGTGGGCGAAGGATCGCCGCTGCCATGGGATTCGCCTTCCATCGGGATGCCCACAACATGTTCGGTCGATGCATGGATGTTCACCATGTCTTCCACCGTGGTGCCCACGTCTTCGGCAATGATGTAACGGCCGCCAAAGGTATCCACCGCGCGGCCCATGGCTTTCATCAGGTCGGCGGTTTTGATTTTGCGGCTGTCACCGATGATAACGGATTTACCGCCGCCCAAAGGCAGACCGGTGATGGCAGATTTATACGTCATGCCGCGCGACAGGCGCAGCACATCGTTCAATGCCTGTTCGTCATTTTCGTATGCCCACATGCGGCAGCCGCCCAAGGCGGGGCCCAGATGGGTGTTATGCACGGCGATAATCGCGCGCAGGCCCGTTTGCGGGCATTGGAAAAAAGATACCTGTTCATGCTGGTCGAATTCTTTATGGCTGAATACGGACATCGCGATCTCCCTTTTCTGGTCGCTGGTGTGTTTTATTTTTATCGTTGGTTCCAGTAATCTGCGCCCGATTTCGCACATAGACAAGACCATTGCAACAAACTTGCGCTGCAACATGACCCGCAACAAAAGCTTTTAACCGAAAGTTTCAAGCGGAAGGTGATTTAAGATCAAAAGATATCGTGTCGCGGCGCACAAAAACGCACCGCGCTGTCGATATTTTTACAAAGCTGTCTGTATTTTTACAAACAAGAGAGACTCAGGGCACAACGATCTGCGAGTCTTTCAAACCCTGCGGTTTAAATTCGCGCGGGCCGCCCGCGGATACGGGGCGCGGCGCAAAACGTCCCATGCTGAGCAAGCGGTCATACATGACAATCGCGCCGGCAACGCCAACATTCACGCAAAATTTCATGGGGATTTTAATGGCATGGTCGCAGCGCGCCATCATGGCATCGGACACATTGCCCATTTCACGGCCCAGCACATAAACCGCGCGCGTGGGGTGGCGGAAGCTGGGCAGCTCCACCGCGCCTTCGACCAGTTCCACCGCAACCAATTGCGTATTGGACGGCAACAACATGTCGTCAACCGATGCGAAATTATACAGCGGCAAATGGCCAAAGGCATCGGACGTATCCGACCCGCGCATGCCGAAAATGTCCACTTCCGGATCCACGGTAAAAAAGAAACTCGCGCCAAAAGAATGGGCGGAGCGCAGCAAATTTCCTACGTTCAGCGGCTTCGATATTCCTTCGACGCCGATGCCAAAAAATCCACGTGTCATTGTCATGCTTTTAATTCTTCCAGATTCTTGTAAAGTTCCAGCGCTTCGGGATTGGCGAGCGCCTCTACGTTTTTAATAGCACGTCCGTGAATAATGTCACGCACGGCCAGTTCGGTGATCTTGCCGCTTTTTGTGCGCGGAATATCCGCAACGGCAATGATTTTTGCCGGCACATGGCGCGGCGATGCCTGTTCGCGCACAGCTTTTTTAATGCGGGATTGCAAGGCATCGTCCAAAACGGCGCCCGCCTGCATCACCACAAACAAAACCACGCGGACGTCACCGTCCCAATCCTGCCCCACCACAATGCTTTCGCGCACGCCGGGGATTTGTTCGACCACACGGTAAATTTCCGCCGTGCCGATGCGCACGCCGCCGGGGTTCAACGTCGCGTCCGACCGCCCGTGGATAATCAAACCGCGATGCGCCGTCCATTCGCACCAATCGCCATGGCACCAGATGCCGGGGAAACGGGTGAAATAGGCGCCTTCGTATTTTTCGCCCGCAGGGTCGTTCCAGAAACCGACCGGCATGCAGGGGAAAGGTTCTTTGCAGACCAATTCGCCCTTGCCGCTTGTCATGCTTTGCGCGTTGTCGTCAAAAACATCGACCGCCATGCCCAGACCCGCGCCCTGAATTTCGCCGCGGTAAACCGGCAGCAAAGGATTGCCCAGCACGAAACACGATACAATATCCGTACCGCCCGAAATGGACGCCAGCTGCGCATGCGGGAAAATCGCGTCATAGACGTAATCGAAACCTTCGTGCGACAACGGCGATCCGGTGGATGTGATCAAACGCACGGATTGCAGATTGTCACGCCCCGCCACATTCACGCCATGGGTGCGCAGCGCATCGATATATTTGGCAGACGTGCCAAACAGCGTGCAGCCATAATCCCCCGCATAATCCAGCAACGTGTAACCATCCGGATAAAACGGCGATCCGTCATAAAGCAGCAAGGTCGCCTCTGACGCCAGGGCCGATACCAGCCAGTTCCACATCATCCAGCCGCAGGTGGTGAAATAAAACACTTTGTCATCGCGTTTGATATCCGCGTGCAGGCGGTGTTCTTTCAGATGTTGCAGCAACGTGCCGCCCACGCCATGCACAATGCATTTCGGCGCGCCGGTGGTGCCGGACGAAAACATGATATAAAGCGGCGCGTTAAAATCGAACCGCGGGAAATCAATATCCCCCGCCATAAACGGCGCCACGGCGTCGTCGTATTTTTCAACCGGCAAGGCGGCAACATCGCTGCCCAGATAAGGCACCAGAATTGTTTTTTGCACCGTGGGCAGTTGTTGCAAAACGTCGCGGATTTTATCGCGGCAATCAATTTCCTTGCCGCCGTAATAATACCCGTCCACGCAGAAAACCACTTTGGGTTCAATCTGTCCGAAACGGTCCAAAACCCCCTGCACGCCAAAATCCGGCGAAGCGGAAGACCAGATGGCGCCAAGGCTGGTCGCGGCCAGCATAGCAATCACCGTTTCCGGCATATTGGG